>NZ_JAUBUR010000033.1:0-82954 GCF_036705485.1 Microcoleus sp. AT9b-C3
TTCAGCTCCGAGTTAACCATTTTTCTTCATTTTACATCATCTTGCATTTGTCTCACATTTATTTGAAATGACTATATCTAAACACACGGCTTTATAGTCTTTCCAGTAACAGCTCTCACCCTTTTTTTCCTTGCGTAGTCTGACTTTACCGCCATCCAATGTAATTTCTTTGACTACTTGTTGAGATGTAGGCAATTCAAATTCTTGTCGATTGACTAATCTTTGTAATGTACTGTGAGAAATTTGGATTCCCGTAAATTTCTCCAAATCTTTTTCTGCCATTTGATAAGATTCATTCGCACTGATTAAAAGACAAGAATTTTCCATGAGTGGACTAAATTGACTGTAAGCTTTTAAGTCAAAATATTTTGCCTGATTATCTGTAATGTCGAGCGAGCCGATTATTGATTTTATTTTTTGGGGTTTTCTTGTTTTAATTCCTGATACTGCTGAAAAAAAAGCTATCTAGTTCTGGACCAACTTCTGATAATATTTTCTGGCGCAGTGATTTTTCTATACTTTCAAAACTTTTTAACTCGGTTGGATCTGTATTTCTGTAAAAAATTTCTGCTACCGCTTTTAAGTGGGCTTTTAGCTGTTATTGGTCTGATGGTGTCATTTTATTTACCTCATTTTTATTTGGCGATTTTACTAGCTTTTTCATTTTAACCATTTTTTGACATATTCGCAAAAGTGAGATGCACCCTTAGCTGGCTTGAAAAATTCTCGGATTAAAAGTAGTACCGCCGATATTGCTAAAGCCAAGACTTGCGACTATCGAGCCGAGCAGATATTTGTGTTAAAACAAGAGTTACAACTCTATGATATCTATCAAGGACAAATTGCTAACTGCGATGTCGAGCTCGATCGATATTTAGCCAGCGTTGCCGCTCGAGAAGACAATCCCCCACCAGCTCCTCCCAAACGCGGTAACAGAAAGCCCAGAGGTCATGAACCGAATTTTAACTTGCGCAACCATTTGTATCGGATGAGTAGAGTAGATTTTACCCAAATCCCTGGTTTTGAGGCCCTCACAGTACAAACCCTGTTATCCGAAGTCGGATTAGATGCTACTGGTTTCCCCACAGTGAAGCACTATTGTTCCTGGTTAGGGTTGTGTCCTTCTACAAAAATTACTGGCGGTAATGTCAAAAGTTGGCGTTGCTGATTTAGGGTATAAAAGGCTAAATATGCAAGTCATAGAAACCAGTATTTACCAAAATTCGCGATTTTCAAGTTAGTTTTTTCATACCCTGATTAAGCAACGCCCAAAAGTTCTCACACCCGTCGAGTAGTTAATCGGGCTGCCAATGCCTTCCGTTTAGCTGCTCAATCTTTATCTCGCTCTCAATCAGCTTTGGGGGCTTTTTATCGTCGCTTGCGATCGACGAGATTGGGTGCCGTTAGCGCTCATACTGCTGCTGCCCACAAGCTAGCTCGCATCTTCTATCATCTCGCTTAGTACAAAAACTGCTTATGCCGATGCGGGTGGTGATTATTACGAACAGAAATACCGACAACGGATCGTTTCTAAGCTGGAGAAAACTGCTCAATCTCTTGGGTTTGAGCTCGTTTCTCAACCTCCGCAGTTAGATTGAGTTTCTGAGGAGGACTTTCGCTATGAGTTTGGGGTTTGAACCCCTGGCGGACTCATTCAACATCAAACTTCTATTGCGGTGAACCAGCCGCACCCTCTGCGCCGGAGTTGCTATCAGGTACAGCCGTACCCGTAGGATTAGAACCGCTCTGGCTTTCGGTATTAGTTTCGTCGCTCGTACCTGCTCCAGGAGCGCCCTCATCTTGAGTTGGAGATGGAGTAGCTGAACTCTCAGGTGCTGGAGTTGATGGAGTGGAATCTGGCTCATTCTGCGGAGTCGGAACCGTAGTATTGCTATTATTTGACGGCGAAGATGGAGACGGCGCTGCTTGCTGAGCGGGTGCATCTTGCTGCTGTGAATTTGGAACCGTAATATTGATATTGGCAGCCGGACTTTCTTGAGGAGCCGGAGTTGCCTGTTGAGCTGGACTTGGTTGAGGAGCAGGCGTAGCTTTTTGAACAGGAGATGGTTGAACCGGAACCGGAACAATCTTTTGAATGATTGTTTTTTCTCTCTCTATAGTCCGAGTCGGAGCTGGTGTTGCTGAAGGCTGATTCGCTTTGGGTACAACAATCACAGGATCAGCAGTAGGAGTAGGAGCCTCCTGGGCCCGATTGAAGTAATATACACTGCCCAGAACTAAGCCTACCAAAGAAGTAAGAAGAATCCCTAACAGTAACCCGCGACCAGCATTCTCATTATCGCGGGCTTCTTGGACTCCAAGTTGGCGGTGGTTTTCCGCCATTTGACCCTGTACATAACCTTGGTGATGAGCTGCTTCTTTAGAAGCCTTCGCAGTTGTACTCGGAACACTTGTAGTAGTTCGCGTTGTACTGACGTGGCCGTTAGTTGCATCGGTGTGAACTTCTTGATGAATTTCACGGCTAGAGCTATTTTCTTCGTTAGGTTTCATAATTATCTTCGCCACAACTATTCAAAAAATATTTGTCTGTAGGAGATGCTCTGGTTTGAAAACTTGAGCTAAGCTGTTGAGCATTTGAATCACTTACTTCGATTTACTGTCAAGATTCAGGTGTAAGCGTTGGGTGTTTGGCTCATGCCAGTTTAAATGCTTAACAGCTTTCTGCTTAGGGAGTTTAGAGAACTTTTGGTTTTTCCTTCATTTGTATCCAATCTAACTCGTTAAGATATTAACCAGGCTCTACCCCCCGAGTGATTGCCCAAGTCCCCAAAGGAATAGAATTAGCCGGAGTTCAACAAAGAATACCGGCTAAATGAGTTATTTATAATGCTTGCTGTGCAAGCATCTCGCAATCTTTAATAAGTCGTAAATTTTTGAGCCCACCCCAACCATCCCCGAACCCGCTCGCTCGGAGTAATAAATACACAAATGATGCGAGGATTTCTATAGATGATTCATGACACCGTTAAAAGTGGGAACTTTACGGCCGGAGTGGGAAGACTATTCATCAGAGAAATCTGGAAAAAAGAGAAGGGAGTAGTAACAGTTACTAGAGCTCAATTTATCAAGCGAGTTTATGCTTGAAATTTCTTTAAGTCCGGTTAAATAACCACAATTAAGTTTTTAGTAATAAAGGCAAGTTTTTTCTCATCCATCAAGAGAGGATAGTCGTACTCACTACCAACAAGCTTTATTACGGGAAATTAACCGGACAAAAGCCTTACTAATAACTGAATTTTTTTTATTCTGTTCTTTCAATGATGATGGTCATGTGAGCGACTAATGCACCTATCGCTCCTACTGCTGCAATGACTGGAAACAAGGCCGCACCGATTACTCCACCGACTACTCCAACCGTCAGAGGAACTTCTACCAAAATCCGTCCATCTTCATTTTTGATAATGATGCGGCGGATATTTCCTTCGTGAATCAATTCTTTAACTTTAGCAACCAAATCGTCGCCGTTAATTTTTACCTCCTCGACGCTAACTTTTTCCTGAGTATAAGCAGGGGTTTCTAAAGGAGTCGTTTCAAAATTAACCTCAGCAACTTTTTGGGACGAAACTTTTTCAGATACAGGTATTGATTCGAGTTCTCTTGTCCCGACTGGTTCTTGTGCGCGATCTGTAGGTGTGTCCATTTTTTGTTCTCCTTTTAGGTAAAAGTATTTTTGTATAGAATTATATTGAAATATAACATACCACATTTTTTGAATCAATCATTCTTTTGGGTGATCTTGCTGCTGCTGTCGTGATTTTCTGAAGGTATGATGATGAAAATTCTCTCACTCTCTCGCTTCTGGGCTTATCCCATCTGTCCCTATCTCCTTGTGCCGTTTAGTTAACTGTCTGCTTCTGGTTCTCGCACCACCCCACCCTTGAAAAACCTCCAATCCAGACAAGGAAAGGATGAGAGCGACTTTCACACTCTCACAGACTCAGACTCAACAGGTGTACCGGTTGAAATACTGACATTGTACTGAAAGTACGATCGTCCCGCCGTGTATACAATTACCACCTATAGTTCGGGAAACCGCACATGGAAACCGTCGCTTACTTTCCTCAAATGTCATTTGAATTTAGCTCAGTGCGATCGCCCAACCAAACCCCACCCCCGGATGTTCCTCAAATCAACATCTTAGAGTTTCTAATGAGAATTGCCTAAAATCAAGGGGGAGGAGAAGTAATAATGATCGAAATATTATCGCAACCAAACCAACTTCCTCAAATTGATGTTGAAGTTGGGGAAAAGTCCGGTAAAATAGAATTATTTGCTTCTGCTTCCTCTTGATTCTCCGTGTCGGATTTGCCAGCGACAGAGTTTGAATCTCAAGTTCGTGGCCCGACGGTACTTTTGTGGAAAATTTTAAGGCAGATGAAGCGGATGTGTGGAATGTGAGTTTTAGTTGCGATCGCACAACTTTAGCATCTGACGGTAAAAATTTCGTCGGTGAAGCTTTGGAGCGTCGATGCGGCTAAACTATAAGCTGCCGAAGTTGACAAATTGCTCGCCATCGGCTCTCCTTAGCTCGGAGACTACCTACAATACAATCTTCGGGTTGAGTGCGATCGGGATTTGTGCAAAAAAACTGACAATTGAGATTCATTGGCAATTGCCGGAAACCTGTTTTGCCTGAATTTTCAAATCGGGCGATCGCCTGCAGAGTTGTCGCTATTCTTGTCTTATTGTAATATAATTTTACGCAAGGGGTAATACGAAATGTACTGCCACAGGTCGCAGATGTCTATCCATCTGAACCAAATTAATGTCATCAAACATTAAAAATAGTTATGATTGTTATATTCGGATTAGTAAAATCTTGGATATATAAAATTCAATACATAGTCAGGTTTCAAAGGGGTGTTTGCTGTTAAATCAATTTAACCTGCAATATCGTTTCGGGGGACACCAGCACGATTTAAGGCAAAAAATAATCCTGCTGAATTAACTGGATTCGAGGGAGCAGAGGAAAGTTGATGACTAAGCTATAAAAAGAGTTGAAAAAGCCTGCTAAATAGTAGGCCCGACTCTAGCAGCCAACCGCAACTGCCAATTACCAAAGGAGGGAGCAGTGTATGAAACTGACGGGTTGAGTCCCCTAAAATCGCCGCTTGGTTTGCGATCGACTCTACAGGAATTAACCCTGTACGACTTTCTCCTAGAATCTGAGTGTCCGGGGGACGAAGTTGCTAAAATTTTTCAAGCAAACCCTTTAGTTCCCGGCATCATCATCACTCAGCAAGGAAAGTTTATCGGGATGATTTCGCGGCGGCGTTATTTTGAACACATGAGCCGCCCCTACAGTTTGGAGTTATTTTCTCAACAGCCTTTGTTCATACTCTACCGGTTTACTAAAACTGATATGTTGGTTCTCGATCGCGAAACCTCAATTATGACTGCAGTGCGGCAGTCTTTGGAGCGATCGCCCGAACTAATCCACGAACCAATTGTAGTCCAAGTAGAACCGGAAACTTACAAACTTTTAGACGTACACCAACTGCTGCTTTCTCAGTTGCAAATTCACGAGTTATCAACCGTAGCGATGCGCGAGTCGCAAGCGCAATTGAGACATCAAGCCCAACAGCTCGAACTTGCCCTGCTGGAACTTCAGCGCACTCAAACTCAACTAATTCAAACCGAAAAAATGTCTTCTTTGGGGCAGTTAGTAGCAGGAGTAGCTCACGAAATCAACAATCCGATAGGATTTATTTATAGCAATTTGCACCACGCTAAAGAGTACACGCAAGGTTTAATGCGGATGCTCGATATCTACCGACAGCACTGTCCCGAACCCATCGCAGCAATTGAAGCGGAAGCAGAAAAAATCGAACTCGATTATGTAGTGGAAGACTTGCCAAAAGTCTTAAATTCCATGCAGCAAGGTGCAGAAAGAGTCCGCGACATCGTTTTGTCGCTGCGGAATTTTTGCAGATTAGACGAAGCTCAAATGAAGCAAGTCAACATTCACGACGGTATCAACAACACGATTATGCTTTTGCAAAGCCAGCTTAAAGGGAAACCGGGGCAGGAGGCGATCGAAATTCACAAAGAATACAGCGACTTGCCGCTGGTGCAGTGCTATCCCGGACAGCTCAATCAGGTATTTATGAATATTTTACTTAATGCAATTTACGCTCTGGTTGAGTCTAATAAACACGAAAATGTTGATAAAAAAAGCGTGAAGAAGTCGCAATCCGGTGAAGAAAAGCAGTCTTGTACAAAGACTCAATCATCAGTTTGTAAGTCTACCCGCCTGGTTCCTACGATTCGGATTCGCACCGAGTTAATTGAGAAAAAAAAGGTACTAATTAAAATTTCTGACAACGGCCCTGGAATGACAGAAGATGTTCGGAAGCGGTTGTTTGACCCTTTCTTTACTACTAAGCCGGTCGGTCAAGGAACGGGTTTGGGACTGTCGATTAGCTATGAAATTGTTGTCAACCAACACCGCGGCGCATTGAAGTGCTTTTCGGAACCGGGAAAAGGAGCAGAATTTGCGATCGAAATTCCACTTCAACAGTCTCCCGTAGCACAGATTTTGCCTCGCTTTGCGTGATACAACAGAAGGAAGTTCGGCAACGGATTATGTAACGGATGTAACGGATGTAACGGATGGAAGGAAGAAGGAAGTTCGGCAACGGATTATGTAACGGATGTAACGGATGTAACGGATGGAAGCAAGAAGGAAGAAGGAAGAAGGAAGAAGCAATAAAAGTTAGGGACTCGGCTGTTGAAACCGCTTAAGAGTCAAACTTTCGTTCCTCTGGCTTGAGACTAAAGAATAAAGCCCGTCGGCTACCGCGAACCTTTGCAAACCCACTTCCACAAAGGATGACTCGGCCCCTGTTGGCGAATGCGGCGAACTTGTTGTTCCAAACTCTGTTTTTCCCGCAGGGGCAATCCTCGCACCATATTGCGACTTTGCCAAGTTAGCACTGCTAAAGTCATTCCCAAGCACAAACCCAAACCGAGAGTGGGCCAGCGATGAAAAGATAAACCGTAGCGCACCGCCACCCAAGTGAAGTGTTCTAACCACAAAGCTATTTCGCGGCGCAAACCCCAAATGCTCAAAGAACCAACGCTAATCCACAGCAATATCACAGTTAACCAGCGGCCGTAAACTGTTAGTTTGTGAAGCCTTTGGACTTCAATTTGAAAAGTTTCCTCAGTAGTCATTTGTTATTTATCATTTGTCCTTTGTCATTGGTTATTGGTTATTGGTTATTGATGATTTATTATTAGTCAGTCAACAGTTAACCGTCAACAGTTAACCGTCAACAGTTAACCGTCAACAGTCAATTAAACTTCCTCTGACTGGTTGATTCCTTCTGTGGGGACGGGGATGGAGTGGCCGGTCCGACTGCGCCACCAAGCTAGCAGCGTGCTGGCAATGAAAATACTCGAATACGCACCAGCGATAAAACCGACAATCAATGCTAAAGCAAAGTATTTGAGGGTTTCGCCGCCAAACAAAAAAATTGAAAACAATGTCAGCAGCGTGGTAAACGTTGTGTTAATTGACCTTCCCAGCGTCTGCATGACCGCATCATCGACAATTTGATCGATCGACTCTCCCGGATTTAGCTTAATTACTTCGCGCACGCGATCGTAAATTACCACTGTATCGTTAACAGAAAAACCGATAATTGTCAAGAGAGCGACCACAAATAAGCTGTCAACTTCCACTCCTTGAACTAAACCCAAAAGCGAGAACACACCAAGAGTAACCAACACGTCGTGAAATAGAGCAACGAAAGCAAAAAAGGCATAATCCAACTGAAACCGGAATGTTAGATAAACCGTAATTCCGGCAAAAGAAAGAAATAAAGCCAACAATCCCGAAGTAAACAACTGTTTGCCGAGGGTAGGCCCAACCGTATCAATTTGAGTAGATTGAGGAGAAAAAGCGCCTATCTTTTCGCTCAAAGCTGTTTGCAAATTAGTCCGCTGTTCGACATCCAAAGTTTTCGTTCGCAGCGATAAACCGCGCTGTTCTTTGCCGATAACTTGAATGCTGCTGCCACCTAAACCTTGGGCGTCCAGGACTTCGCGGACAGCAGCAAGATCGATGGGTTTACAATTTTCCGGTTTCGTGCAGTCGAGTTCAAATTGCAGCCGAGTGCCACCGACAAAATCTAAACTTGGGCGCAGCGGTGCGCGGATGTCGGGACGAGTCCAAGAAATCGCCATCGACACTATACCTGCGAGGATTATAGCGGCGGAAATACTCCACCAGAGCGATCGATATTTGATTACACTAAATTTCATAATTTGAAGGAAGAGGGAAGTTCGGCAACGGATCGTGTAAGCTGTTACGCATCTTGCATTGTATTTTTGGGCGGGCGGGACGCCCACCCCACAGGAATTTGCTCGAATGTGATTGTCAAATTTAGATGCGCCTCAGCTTAACGGATGTAACGGATGTAAGAAGGAAGGAAGAAGTTAACAGTCAACAGTTAACTATTAGCAGTTTTCGACAAACCGGGACAGAACCACTGAGGTTTCCGCAATCCTGGAAAGCTCAATACTACGAACAGCAGAGTGCGGCTGCAAGTGAGCGCAGTAAACATACTCACTCCCACCCCCAATGCCAGAGTTACAGCAAACCCTTTAACTAAACCAGCGCCCAACCAGAACAAAGCAGCACAAGCAATAACTGTTGTGACGTTGCCGTCTAAAATGCTGGAAAAAGCGCGGTAAAAACCCGATTCGACCGATCGATAAAGCGATTTCCCCGCCCGCAACTCTTCCCGCGTGCGCTCAAAAATCAGCACGTTAGCATCCACTGCCATCCCGATGCTGAGCACAAAACCAGCAATTCCCGGCAGCGTTAATGTCACTCCCAAAAGCACGAAAGCTGCCCAAGTTAACAGAGCATAAATTAACAGCGCAATATTAGCAATTACGCCGGGAAGTCGATAGTAGGCAACCATGAAAATCAAGACTAAAACTAAGCCGCCGATACCTGCGTTAATACTGCTTTGAATGCTGTCTTTACCCAAGCTAGCGCCGATCGTGCGGTTTTCTACAATTTCGACCGGCACCGGCAAAGCCCCGCCCCGCAATTGCACTGCTAAATCGTTGGCTTCTTGCGTTGTAAAGTTGCCTTGAATTACGGCACTTCCACCAGTAATTCCTGCCTGGGCAAATTCAACGCCGACGACTGGAGAACTGATCATTCTTTCGTCTAGGAAAATACCGATGCTGCGTCCGGTACCTGCTAAATTTTTAGTGAGTTGGGCAAAGAGTTCGCCTCCTTTGGTATCGAAAACAAGAGCAACGTTCCAGTTGTTCCCAGAGGCCAAGGGTTGAGGTTGAGCGTCTTTGAGGTTTTCGCCACCGAGTCCGCTGCTTTTGAAGAGTTTGGCGATCGCCTCATTGCTTCTTTTCAAAGCAGCCTGATTTTCTTTAATAGCCGCCTCATTGTTGCTAGTTTTCAATTCTGCTTGTTTGGCGAGTAATTCCTGCTGCAACTGCCTTTCAATGGCTAATTGTGCTTCTGTTCCGGGCAGTTGTTCCTGAAATTCTAGCTTTGCCGTGCCGCCCAAAACTCGTTCTGCTTGCTGCGGGTCATTTACTCCGGGCAACTGCACGAGAATTTGGTCTTCTCCTACTGTTTGGACTAATGCTTCGGAAACACCCAAACCGTTGACGCGGTTTTCGACAATCCGCCGCACTGCTTCTAACATTCCCTGGTCAATTTTGGGAATTGTGGGGGTAGTTTTTACTTGAATTGTGAGTTGCGACCCTCCTTGCAAGTCTAATCCCAGCCGCGTCGGAATTGTTACTATTACAGTAATAGCGGCGATGATTAAAACAAAAATTAGGGCTAATATTGAACGTTGTTTTTGCATATTTAATTATTAGTCATTGGTCAGTTGGCAGTTGTCAGTTGGCAGTTGGCGGTTGGCAGATTTTAGTTATCAGTCATCAGTCATCAGTCAACAGTCATCAGTCAACAGTCAACAGTCAACAGTCAACCAATGACTACTGACTAATCACTATTTATACTCGCAAAGCTACCATTTTTTGGACGGCTTCGACAATTTGAGTAGGCTGGACAATTGTCAGTCTTTCCAAATTCCCATTGTAAGGTGTGGGAATATCTTGTGAAGACAGGCGCAAAACTGGTGCGTCGAGCTCGTCAAAAAATCGATCGCTAATCGAAGCAATTAGTTCGGCACCGATGCCTCCTGTTTTCATGCACTCCTCTACAATAATTACTTTGTGAGTTTTGCGAATGGATGCGCCGATCGTCTCCATGTCCAGGGGTTTGAGAGAAATCAGGTCGATTACTTCTGGATCGTAACCTTCTTTGAGCAGGGCGGGCACGGCTTGCATGACGTGGTGCCGCATCCTGGAATAAGTCAGGATGGTGACATCTTTGCCCGATCGCACAATTTCTGCTTTGTCCAGCGGCACTAAATATTCTGTTTCTGGCAAATTTTCTTTGAGGTTGTAAAGAAGAACGTGCTCGAAAAACAGAACCGGGTTATCGTCGCGGATGGCTGATTTTAAGAGTCCTTTGGCGTTGTAGGGAGTCGAACAGGCGACTATTTTCAAACCCGGTACAGCTTGGAAATATGCTTCTAGGCGCTGGGAGTGTTCCGCGCCGAGTTGCCGGCCCACGCCGCCTGGCCCGCGAATTACCATTGGCATTTTGAAGTTGCCGCCGGATGTGTAGCGCAGCATTCCGGCGTTGTTGGAAATTTGGTTGAAGGCCAGCAGCAAAAAGCCCATGTTCATGCCTTCGATGACCGGCCGGAGTCCCGTCATTGCTGCGCCTACTGCTAGGCCTGTAAAGCTATTTTCGGCGATCGGGGTGTCGAGCACTCTAAGTTCGCCGTATTTGTTGTAGAGGTCTTTGGTGACTTTATAGGAACCGCCGTATTGACCTACGTCTTCGCCGAGTACGAATACGGCGGAGTCGCGGGCCATTTCTTCGTCTAACGCCTCGCGGAGGGCGTTGAACAATAAGGTTTCTGCCATAGGAGGTGAAGCAATGATTGCAGGAGGGTCAGATTAGAATCTTAACCTTTCGGGGGTGTCGATCTAGGAGTCGATCGCAAATTTGACAGTTAAAACCTGAGAATTTGCCAATCTTTATCATAACATTTGTATTATGTCAATGAATATTTAAGTTAAAATAATACTAACTTGCCTGCCCACAGCAGAGGAATATTATGCTCCAGACAAAAACTCAACTCACTCTGGAAGAGTTTCTCACTCTTCCCGAAGGAGAAGGCGATATTACCTACGAACTTATTGACGAGCAAGCAGTACCGAAAATGTCACCTAAAAAATTTCATTCTCGCCTCACCAGAAGCCTCATAAAACTCCTCGAACAGTGGGGGGACGAACGGGGAGAAATTGGTGTAGAATGGGCGGTGAAATTAACCCGCCAGGGGCGAGACTGGGTGCCAGTACCCGACCTTTTATATGTTTCTTACGAACGCTTATCTCCTGACTGGAATCAAGATGAAGCCTGTCCTGTAGTGCCGGAATTAGTCATAGAAATTATTTCACCCGAACCAACTTTCGGTCAGTTAGCTGCTAAAGCGAGAGATTATTTAGATGCTCAGGTATTGCGGGTTTGGGTAGTAGATAGCAAGGCGAGAAGCATTACAGTTTTTTACCCCGATGCAGCACCGCAAACTTATATGGGAAATACCCTATTAAAAGATCCACTTTTTGAGAAATTAGAATTTACGGCGGAACAGATATTTCAAATGGCAAAAATACCGCCAACTTTTTTGTAGGATGAGTGTGTGGTAGTTGACAAGCTATCCCATATTTAAATCAATATTGTCAATGACGGGCAAGCGATGTCGCAATTTCAACCCTAGCAAAATCCAGTCTTCCAAAGTAGATTGCAACTCATTTTGACACTCTTTTACAGTTGAACCAAAGGCGATGACTCCCTTGCAAACGGGAATTTTACCTACAAAGCTATGATCTTCAAGTTTGTCATACATGGCTGAAGCCATTGCTTGGTCAACGTATTCGCTCAGAATGAATTTTAATGTCATTGAGTTTCCTTTTGCTTGTCGAATATTGGAATCTCCTTCACAGTTACATCCATTATATTTGTTTTTGTCAAGTTCCGGCATTTAGATTTCCGAAAAATGTTTTTGCAGTAAATCGTGAATAAATCGATAGCGCCGATCGCCCGTTTTTTGCAGCAGCAGGCGATCGCTCGCAGCATCGAGAAAACGCTTGTAATCCCAAGGAATGTAGCCGTTAGACCACAGCACCAGGCGCAATATAAACCTTTCAATCCCCGGAATTCCCGGCAACAAAGCACTAATTACCGCAGCAACAGCACCCGCAATTATTCCCCAAATCGACCCGGAGACTAGGGTAACAATTAATCCTACAATCACCCAAATCAGCCCGCCAAGCAGCTTAACTCCAAACTGATACTTGCGCCGTTCATCGGCTGTTTGCAGCCAGCTAGAGGGTATGCGATCGAGGTAAAATTCTTGAATTCCTTGTTGTTCCATTCTTCTGGCCAACCATCCCAGCCAGTGGCGAATTTGTTCCGGCCGCAGTTCCTTTCCTCTGGAATACTGCTTGACTTCCCCGGTGACTTGGTGGCGGATATAGGCAGTTAACAGATATTTGCGTTGTTCTTCTGCCGAAGTGATGCGCTTCCAAGCTTCAATTAAAATATCGTCGTAAGCCAAAGCCATCATGCTCAAAAGCAAGGGAACTTTTGCCAATTTCAACAACTCCGGCTCGTGCTCAATGCTGTACCAAAGTTCGCGGCTTCTGGCTTCTTGCAGATAATTTTGAATTTGAGTTTCTCTTAAAGGTTTCAATAAAACCGCTGCTTGCAGGCGAAATCTAGTTTCGCAGTTTTTGTAAGCTTCAAAACTGCTGCAAGCTACTAAATGTTTGGGTTTAAATTCGCTTTCCACAAACTGATTAATTGCTTGAATGCAGCTATTTTGGCGGTGGGTTTCTACTTCGTCCAATCCGTCGAGGAGAGGCAGCAATTGTTGTTCGGCAAGCCATTTTTTGCCGACAGCAGGAGAGATGCCGTATTTGAACTGCAGTTGAGCAATTAACCAATCTGCGATCGCCCCAGATTCTGCTTTCCACGATCCGAGTTCAAAGAGCACTGGTACTGGCAAACTAGCATCTTTTTGGGCGCGGGAAATTAACACGCGAGCTAATTCTAGCAGCGTCGTAGTTTTGCCTGCACCCGTGGTTCCCAAAATTACCAATTTGCCGCCGGCGCGATCGAACACTTTAGCAATACTGGCTTTGGGAGGAAGCCGAAAACTCGGACGGTTGCCGGCTTTCACTTCCACATCCCAACAGCGGTTAACACCAAGAGGCGGCGAGTCTTGACTGAGGTTAGCCAGCACAGCCGCGTGCAAAGACTGCGCGAGCCCTGCTTGGACTTCCTGCTTCACCTCCTCCAACAATCGATCGCGGGGAGGTTTTAATCTCAGAGGAATCAATTTTGACATTTTATGTACCTCGCGCTGAACGCTTACCTTCGCAAATTTGCGCGCAAATACCCCAGAGCAAGATTACCATCAGTATAGGCGTCCAGTATATATTGACTCAAATTATTGCGACAATTATGGCTCTGAAATTTTATCTAAAAATCCTGACCCTGTGGGCAGCACTAGGTATTTCCACTATAAATTAACTGGCGATCGCCTCAACTCCCAAACAAAAATTATTAGTATAGATACAGAGAGGGTTTTTTATGTCATTTACGAAGGCTCAAATCATCACAGTAAGCTTAGCAGGACTGGCAACAGCGGTGGGAGTGGCTGTTGCAACTATACAGTCGGGTGCGATGAAACAATCCAATCCTTCCCTTGCTGAATCGCCCGCATCCACCAGAAACCAGATTGCAGGGCCGACGAACAACCCTGAATCTCGGCAACCAGAACCTCTGCAAGCACAAACCTCGGCTGCACAATCTCCGAAATCCGAACCCCAACCGGCAAAAAACCCAGCACTTCAATCCTCGCTAGTTGCAGGAGTTTCTGGGCGAAAAGTTGAGCCAGTAGTTGTCACACCGCCAAATTCGGGTTGCAGAATCAGTATGGCTGTAGTCAGCGATCCGAATCCACCGCTAAATGTGCGATCGATCCCGCAAGTAAAGGGCAGCAACATAGTAGGAAAACTTAAAAATAATACCTTTGTTTCAGTTGCCGAAGAACAAAACGGTTGGCTGCGAATTACCGATCCTCCCGGTTGGATTGCCAAAAACCGCACCGAAAGCAGTTGTTCTAACGTCAACCAGCAGATTAATTTTCTGCCGGGAGGAGATGAGGCGATCGTCAAAGGTCGAATAATCGGCGGCGGCAGCCACTCTTACCAGATTCGCGCCCGAAAAGGTCAAACAATGACTGTTACGAATCGGCAAGAAGTTTTCCCGCAAATTATAACTCCTCGTGGCAAACTTTTAGCCGGAGATCCTTATCAAGGCAATGAAACCGAGTGGAGTGGAAAAGTGCCAGTAACAGGCAATTACACATTACAATTAGACTCTAATTTCCGGGGATACGAATACGAATTTTCGGTTAAATTGCGCTAATTTCTCTGACATCTGTGGGAACAGGCACTGCCCTGTCCCTACCCGGATATGCGACTTTTAATTAATAGTATAATTAAGGAATAGCCCCAAGCGAGATATCAAGAATTGCAAATTTCTGCCAATCTTCCGAATCAAAGTGCCACCATTCAGTTGTGATACTCATAAATCCGTGTTTTTTCATCGCATCCTTAAGCACTTGACGATTTTTCCGAGATTCTGCGCTGCCGCCTTGATAATCTCCGTGAGCTTTTTCGGTAAAATCATCGTAAGGTGTTGGCATTTCTAATTCTTTGCCGGTGCGATCGACTAAAGTCAAATCAATAGCAGCACCGCGATTGTGCCGCGAACCCCTAGCAGGATTAGCAACATAGCGAGGATCTGGCCAAGCTTGCCACATTTGCTTAGTCACAGAGAAAGGCCTGTAGCAATCGTAAACTTTCAAACCCAATCCGATTTTTTCCAAATCTGTTTGAACCAGCGCTAACTTTTGAGCAACAGAACTTCTCAAGGCGCATTTCGATATAGGGTAAAGTTTTCGTTTCAAGAAATTGTTAGTAGTGGCGTATCGGATATCGAGGCGAATGTTGGGATTTACGGTGCGGATGTCAACCAGTCGCGCTGCAGGGGGAAGTTGACTCATGAAAATACTTTCAGGTAATACTGGGTTTGGTTCTGGTTGGGTAATTTGCACTTGTGGCGGCTCCTGGGCGCGAATAGATGTTGTATAATTCAGTATGGTTGTAGATAGTAATATTAGAGCGAATACAATTAAATATTTTGTAAATCGGTTGAATTTCATAGCTCTGTTAAGTGGATATTTAATAGAGTTTTTACATTTCATATTTTGGGGAATTTTCGCGCTTTTCGTGTTGTCTGCCAGCCCGCCAGACCGACAAGGGTTGAAACCCCTGTCTCATAGCTAAAGTCCTCTGAAGAGGACTGAAATATTTCTCTAAAACTTTTATTTTATGAGTCTTTCAGTCGGTTTTAACCGACTTTAGCTATGAGACGGGGGTTTTAACCCCCGGCGGACTGTGGGACAAGCGCGAGAACGCTCGCTATCTTCTCTCTCGGAGTCATTTTTAATTGTTAATTGTCCTCAAATTCCCAAGCGCTGATACACTAAATCTAAGTGCCTCAATTGATACTGCGGATCGAAACAATCATCAATCTCTTTGGTAGTCATCTTAGCTGTTACCCGATCGTCCTTAGCAATTAAATTGTAGAAATTGCCGCCCGGTTTGTTCCAAGCTTCGTGAGCACAAGATTGCACAATTTTGTAGGCGTCTTCGCGACTGGTGCCTTTTTCTACTAAGGCTAACATCACGCGCTGGCTGAAGATGACTCCGCCGTAAAGGTTCATGTTTCGCTTCATGTTTTCGGGATAGACTAGCAGGTGTTTTACTAAGTCTGTGGTTTCTACTAACATGAAGTGGGTGACAGTGGAACTATCGGGCAAAATCATCCGTTCTACGGAACTGTGAGAGATGTCTCGTTCGTGCCAAAGCGCAACATTTTCTAAGGCTGCGACGGCGTTGGCGCGGACGATTCTCGCCATCCCTGTGAGTCTTTCCGATCGAATCGGGTTGCGTTTGTGGGGCATGGCGGATGAGCCTTTTTGCCCTTTGGAAAAGAATTCTTCGACTTCGAGAACGTCGGTGCGTTGCAGGTTGCGGATTTCTACTGCAAAACGCTCGATCGATGCTGCTAACAGTGCTAAGGTTTGGACATATTCGGCGTGTCGATCGCGCGAAATGACTTGAGTCGATGCACAATCGGGTTCGAGTCCGAGATTTTGACAAGCGATGGCTTCAATTCGCGGGTCAATAT
Organism: Microcoleus sp. AT9b-C3; assembly: GCF_036705485.1. Lineage (NCBI taxonomy): Bacteria > Bacillati > Cyanobacteriota > Cyanophyceae > Oscillatoriales > Microcoleaceae > Microcoleus > Microcoleus sp. AT9b-C3. Next base: position 16,415 of record NZ_JAUBUR010000033.1, read on the forward strand.
TAGCATAGGTTCCGACTGCACCGGAGATTTTGCCGACTGCAATGGATGATCGCAAATTCACCAATCTTTCACGGCTGCGAAACACTTCCGCCAGCCATCCTGCTAGTTTAAAGCCAAAGGTGATGGGTTCGGCGTGAATTCCGTGCGATCGACCAACCATGACGGTATTGCGATGCTGTTGAGCCTGATAGCGAATAGCTTGACTCAATTCTTCGACACGTTCTAACAAGATATTGACGCTAGCGACTAATTGCAGCGCCAAAGCAGTATCGAGCACATCGGAACTGGTTAAGCCGAGGTGAATGTAGCGGCCGGCATCGCCTACATATTCGTTGACATTTGTCAAGAATGCGATCATGTCGTGGCGGACTTCGGCTTCAATTTCGAGGACTCGTTTCGGGTCAAAATTAGCCTTAGCTTTGATTTCTTCGACTGCGGCGGCGGGGATGTAGCCGAGTTCGGCTTGAGCTTCGCAGACAGCGATTTCTACTTGCAGCCAGCTTTTGAGTTTGGCGGTTTCAGTCCAGATGTTGCCCATTTCGGGCAAGGTGTAGCGCTCTATCACGGTGGGAGTTGGGGAATGCGATCGTCCTATTGTACATCTGCGAGGCATCCGTCTTCAGTCGGGAGGGGGAATTTCGGGCGATCGGGTAAAAGTGGGTTATAAGGGGTTAAAAGGGCGATCGGGGCCAAAGGGGTTAAAGAAGGTTAAAGGGGCCAAAAGTGTTATCGTGAAAAAAACCACCGAGTATGTGCCGGAGACTTAGACGCGGGTAGCCAGAAACGCGGTATTTCACGAAAATACATCGTTGCAGCCCGCAGATTCGGGAAAAAACCCGGTTTCGAGGAGTCGGAGTGCGTCCAGGACTGCATAAATCAGACAAAAACACATCAAAAGAGAGACTTGGTATGTTGAAGCAAAAAGAGTGGTCAGAGTCAGTTTTGATTCCCGAACAAGAAACCGAAGCAATAGCGCAATTAGAGCCGATTCTCAGCCTCGAATCTTCACAACTAAGATTAGTGGCAAGTAACGGAGAAGAAATTGTTATTCCCGAATCAGTTTACAGTTTACTCGGTCAAGTTGTGCGCGCAATGGCATCAGGTCAGGTTATCTCCATAGTGCCTCACAATAGGGAACTGACAACACAGCAAGCTGCTGATATCCTGAATGTATCGCGACCATTTCTAGTCAAATTACTGGAAAACGGAGAAATTCCCCATATCAAAGTTGGTTCCCATCGGCGCATACTTTTCCAAGATTTAATGATTTATAAGGAACAGCGGAAAGTCAAGCGCCGCCAACTCTTGGATGAGCTAATTGAGATGACTGAGGAAGCTGGCTTGTACGAGGAATAGGACTAATTTAACCTCTAATATGACTAAGCTGCGTGTTGTACTTGATGCTTGCGTCCTTTTCCCGATGTATTTGCGCGATACTCTGCTTTCCACTGCTGATGAAGGTTTGTATTTACCATATTGGTCTCAGAAAATCCTCGATGAGGCAATAGACAACCTGATCGGTGGAGGAAAGCTTTCGCAGGAGAAAGCAAAGAATCTTGAAAATCAAATCAAATTAGCTTTTCCTGAAGCGATGGTTGAAGTGCCTGTCGCACTAGAGCAAGCAATGACCAACGACCCTAAAGACCGTCACGTTCTTGCCACAGCCGTAACTGCTGGAGCTGATATCATTGTCACCCCTAATCTCAAGGATTTTAGAGAAAACGATTTAGCTCCTTGGAATATTATAGCACAGTCGCCCGATGAGTTTCTGAGCGATTTATTGGACGAATACCCGGACTCAATAGTTGATTTATTACAGCAACAGTCTCAAAAGTACAAAAATCCCCCAAAGACTTTTACTGAATTAATTAATTTTTTAGGTGAAAAAGCAGGTACACCAAAGTTTGCCAGTAATATATTATTAAAAGTTCAGCGTCGCGACGAAAATCAGTAATATCTTATTTGCTAATTCTTAGGCTTTGTCGGGAAGAGTAACTTTACTAGGTTTGTTCACAGCCATATCAGTCAAATATGGAATAAGCGCCAATCCGATACACTCCGCCAAGCGCGGTGGCACGGCATTTCCAATTTGCCACATTGCCTTTTTCATTGAACCTTCAAAAATAAATGAATCCGGCAAAGTTTGCAATCTAGCCATTTCGCGAGCGGAAATAACGCGATTGAGATAAGGATGAATATGAGTGCCACCGTGATTTTCTTTAACAGTCATGCTCGGTTTTCCCGGATACTGTCGCTTGAAAGCATCAGCGTAGCTTTCATACAAAGAACCGCCTGGTGGAACTTTAGCAAGTCTTTCCATGTACTCAACAGAATGACGAGTCCATTCGTGGTTAATTTCCGGTATGGGAGTATACTCTGGTAAATCATCAATTGCTGACTCAATCGCTTTGTATTGTTCCGGCAACAATTGCGGCTTCGGATAGGGGTTTGGCATCCCAAATCTGTTAGCTATAAAAATGGCTCGCGGCCGGATTTGTGGGACTCCATAGGTTGCTGATTCCAGAACAGCAACGGACATATGAGGATAGCCAATTTCCTGAAAAGCCTCGCAAATGGCTTGCTTAACAGCTCCTTTTTGTATAGTCAATATTCCCGGTACGTTTTCCATGACAACATACCAAGGACGTATTTCAGAGACAACGCGGACAAACTCTCTAAATAAGCGATTTCGAGGGTCATTGGGGTCGCGTTTTCCTGCAACTGAGAAGCCTTGACACGGCGGCCCACCTACAACAAGATGAACTTCGGACGAACCAATTTCAGCGAGCAAGTTTTGGGGATTTAAGTTTTTTATATCGTCGCACAAGTGATGGCAATCGGGAAAGTTTTTTGTATGAGTGGCCGAGGCGATGGGATTAATTTCAACGCTTGCTACTGGTCGAAAACCTGCTTGCAATAAACCTTGGGTCATGCCGCCAGCACCGCAAAAAAGATCGACAAATGTATAGTCTGATTTTGGCATTGACTGAGATTCAATATCCATGAATATCTTGTAGGGGTCGCAGTCATTTGCTTCTAGTTCGCGTTGGATGCGTTCGTAACGCCCTAATTTTGCTTTCTTCTGCTTTTTGGCAGGAATTGGTTCGGAGTCATTTGAGAACAAAGACAGTTGTATTGCTTCCATTTTATATTTGTTTACTGCGTTCTATCTGATGTTGCCCACTTGGGGCAGGGCGTAGGGCTCGATCGCCCTTGGAGTCTGGGAGTGCGATCGTCTCACATATTGCACCATTCTCGCTTAAAAGGCTTATGGAGAAAGGGGCAATATATCAGTTGTCAGGCAGTATTCTCGTCCAAAACCCGGTTTCTGACTGCCCGCGCCTCGATTTTCAGCTTTTAGAGAGATGTAAAAACTTCCCCGATCGCTACACTATTAACTAGGAACTCAGCAATTTTGGAGAAGAGGTGAATTGAAATTCGTTTCCGACCCGCAAATAACAGTCAAAATCCGCAAAATGAAAGAGCGGGTGCGGTGGCAAGAACAGTCGATCGTCGATCGGGGAATCGACCAAACTCGGATGGTTTTGGAATCTCCAACCACCGACTCTCCAGAGTTTTCGTTTTTAGTGGTAGGCGACAGCGGCACGGGCAATCACCGCGGCTACAATCCCCAGCGGCAGATTGCCGAACAGATGGTCTCTGAGCGCGAAACTTGCCGTTTCGTCCTCCACACGGGCGATGTAGTTTATCTCGTCGGTTCCAGCGAATATTACTTGCAAAACTTTATTCGCCCCTACCGAGAATTTATCGTCGGCGGCGATCATCCCTCTCGGATTGCCTACGATCGCATGGTGTTTAATTTTCCGTTTTTGCCCGTACCGGGAAACCACGACTATTACGACTTGCCCATAGTCTACGGCCTTCTGTCGGCGACAGCTTTGCCGCTGCGCCGGCTGTTGGGTTCCAAGTTAGATTTCGATGTCGGCTGGCACGGTTCCGATCGCGGAAATACCTACGCCAAAGCCTTTCTCGACTACCTCAAAGCTCACAAAATGCCGGGAGAGCTCGATCGCCACCTAGACGCCCACTACACCGCCAGCACCAGCACAGGCCGCTGCCTCCGCTACCAACCCGGACGCTTTACCCGTTTACCCAACCGCTACTACACCTTCCGCAGCGGCGGCATCGACTTCTTCGCCCTTGACTCCAACACCTTCAACGAACCGTTACCGATCCCGAAAACCAAACAGGGCGACATTCGCCGCCAGAATTTGGAACTCGATCGGCAGAAATTGGAACAAGAAAAATTGGCAATGCTCGAAATGTGCGATCGGCTCAAGCCCGAAATTCCCGAGGAAGACGAACAGCTAGACGACTTGACCGCCAAGTTAGAGCAAGTTGACGAAATGTTGATGGATATTGACAAACAACTGTCGCCCGACAACACAGCCGCCACCGACTTTGAACAGCTCGAATGGCTCAAAAAAAGGCTGATTGACTCTTGGCGCGATTCCGAGGTGCGGGGGCGGGTAATTTACCTGCACCATCCCCCCTACGTGACAGAGGCGACAAAGTGGAATCAAGCTCAAACTTTGGCGGTTCGGTTGCGATTGCGCGAGGTGCTCGACGGGGTGGCCGATGCAGTTGGGGAAGTGGCGCGGGGGCGTCCGCTAGTAGATTTGGTGCTGACTGGCCACGCTCACTGTTTGGAATACCTGCGGACTGGGAATACCGGACACGGCGACTCTGGGATTAATTGGATTGTCTGCGGGGGAAGCGGCCACAGTCTCCGCCGCCAGCGCCCGGAAGGGCCGATGTTGCAGGAAGCATTGAGTCCTGAAGCTTATCGGTTGGCGCGGCAGTCTGGTTCCGAAACAGCCAGCCGGCGGGTAGCGGAATCTTTGCTATTTGTCGGCCGCAGCGGTCAAGGTTCCTACAAACGCCGTCCTTATTCGTGTTTGCGGATAGATGTTCTCGACGGGTGTCCCCCGAAGTTCCGCATCCGACCTTTGGTTGTCGAACGATTTGAGGGGAAATGGCAGGATATCTCGATCGAACCTTTTGTGATTTAACTTTCGTTTTTCTGTAAGTCTCGATCGCCCTTAAAAATCTGGACTTTGACCGATTCCGGTTCCCCCCTTTTTAAGGCGCCGGGGCGATCGAGATCCGAATGCTGGCACACAATACTCGTATTAACTTAATTCAGGAGAAAAATTCAATGATTGCTAACTTAACCGCCACCGGCTGGGAAATTATTTACCACCGCGCCCACGCTTTGCTCGCGGCGCAACTTGGCGGACAGTGGAAGCGCTCGAAATCTCCGCTTCGCCTCTATGAAACCATAGCGGCTATTTCGCATCACGATGATTTGGAGAAAGAGTGGGAAGAAAATATTTTGACTGAAGCGGGCGCGCCCTTTGATTTTACCTTGCAGACGGAAACTTCTCTGCCTAAAATTAAAGCCATGACGGAGAATTCCCTATATCGCGGTAGGTGGGTAGCAATGCTGATTTCTATGCACATGAGCTATCTCAATGAAGGAAAGCGGGGAGAGTCGAAGGAACTCGACGAGTTTTTGGACGAACAACTGGAAAATCAAAAAAAATGGCAAAAAGAGTTGAATATTTCCGAGGATGATGCTAAGGCAGCTTATGCTTTTTTCCAGTGGTGCGATCGGCTATCATTAATTCTTTGCTGCCGCGAGTTACCCGCCGGAGAACGAGCCTTAGAAATTAGTGTCGGTCCCGACGGCAAGCGCTACGATATTGTACAGCACAGCAACGAACTCGTGACTGTAACTCCTTGGCCTTTTGAAGACGATAAGTTTACTGTTAACGTCGAAGCGTGCCTTTTGGATAAAGTCAAGTTCGACAGCAACCAGGAAATCAAGGAAGCGCTGCACACAGCTCGGCGCGAAGTCTTAGAGTGGACTTTTGTGAAGTCTTAATTAAAGCTCTACCACAAATACTGCACCGTTCTAGGTTTGTAGCGAAAACTTCACTTTTATCGAGTTTTATATGAAGTTCTCGCTACAAACCAATTTGATTGTTGGCGATTTACCGGACATAATATTATCAATGAGTCCTTACCAATTACCCATTACCAATTACCAAATATGGAACGTTCAGCTTGCCTAATTTTCAATCCCGTCGCCGGTCACAGCGACCCCGACCAAGACTTAGCTAGAATTCAGGAACTTTTAGAGCCTCTTATTGACTTAGACATTCGCCTGACAACCCCAGAATTAGACGCCGATCAAATCGCCCGCGAAGCAGTTGATAGAGGAGTTGAGGCAATTATTGCTTGCGGGGGCGACGGCACATTATCCGCAGTTGCTGGGGCGATTGTGGGCACCAATATTCCTTTAGGAATTATTTCGCGGGGAACTGCTAATGCTTTTGCTAATGCTTTAGAGATTCCGAATACAATTGAAGCCGCCTGCGAAAATATTTTGGGAGGGTTGACGCGGGTGGTGGATGCGGCGACTTGCAACGGTGAAATGCCGATGGTTTTGTTAGCTGGAGTGGGCTTTGAGGCAGAAACTGTCGAACTAGCCGATCGCGAAATGAAGAATCGCTGGGGAATGCTGGCTTACATTCTTTCAGGAATTAAACAGTTAAACAATTTAGAAAGATTTGAAGCGGAAATCGAAACCGAAGATAGAATTATCAGCCTTACTGCTGTGGCCGTCACCGTGGCGAATGCAGCGCCGCCTACTTCCATTTTAGCTCAAGGCCCGGCGGGGATTATTTTTGATGACGGCTTGCTGGACGTGACGCTGGTGGCGCCTCAGAATAAAGCTGGGGCGATCGCAGCTTCTTATCACCTATTGCAAACAGCATTGAGCGGCAATCCTACGGATCGCGACGACATCGGTTATTTGCGGGCAAAAAAAGTAAAAATTAGTGCCGATCCGCCTCAAAAAGTGGTTATAGACGGCGAAATCATCGGCATGACTCCGGTTTCTATTGAGTGCGTTCCGGGAGGTTTAACTATTTTTGTACCGCGAGTGGAAGAAGAGCCAGTGGTGGAAAAACTCACCGGTTTAGCAGACATCGAAATTACATTGAAACCCGTAACTTAAAATTTTTAGCGACACAAACAATAAGAAAGACCGCCAGAGCGGTCTTTTATTTTTATGCTTCTAAAATTTGACGAATGCGGCGCTCCAAACGTTCGAGATCGAGTCCGCCTTCATCGCGGCTGATGCGGCGCACGGTGACGTTAACATTGCTCAAATCTGCCAGCAAATCTTGCAGGATTTCTTGTTGCTGCCGAGCTTGAGTTATTTCGCGCGGTTCCTGCACCAAATCGCGAACAATTGTATCTTCGGCGCGCGAAGCAACGATCGGGTCTGCTTCGCCGTCTACGTGCACAAAAGTGCGCCGACCGGGCCCGCGTTCTTCTTCAATTGGTATTACTGCTGTTACTCGATCGGAGCGTACATATTTGCCAAATCCCAGGTGGACTAAGACAGAAGATTGTATTTTCATAGTTAGCAATATTTATTTGTTAGTTATCTATATTTTAACTTTTAAAAATCAGATATGACAACTAAATTAGAGCTATCCTTACTACAATATGTGTCGGTTTTTACTCGGTATTATAGTGGTCACATTTAGTAAAAAATGCTAATATCTGTGGTAATAGCATGGTGGCTCGGAAACCGCGTTTTTTAGCGAATCTGCAGGCTGCAAGGCGTCTTTTGGTAGCAACCCGGTTTCGAGGAGTCGGAGGGCATGGGAACCCAAAAACCATGTTGTTACGGGAGCTTCGGGCTACAGCGCGTCTTTTGGTAACAACCCGGTTTTTTTGGTCGGAGTGTCTAAGTGATGGGTTAACATAAAAATAGAGCAGTTTGCGATCGCCCGCAGCGCTTTTCAGGGACATAGCGTACCGATTCTAGATTTGAGCATTACTTCAACGGAAAAATAGGAAAGCCTAAATCATGCTAATTAGTCTCGACTTAGTGATCAGCCTCCTGACGGCAATTCCCTTCGGCACCGTCAAAGACAAGTTTCAGCGCAACGAAACAGTCATCAAATTATTAAAAAGATTTAACCTCGACCCCGATGCTCCGCCCGCAGATTTTAGCGGAGTTTATGTTTATACTTTAGTAGAATACGGCGCTGGTAAACCGAAGCAGATTTTAGAACTGTTTCGCCAAAAAGAGATTGAATCAGCATTTCGCAAAGCTTTCGAGTCCGATAGCCCAGCCATTTTAATTCAAGCAGGCGATGAATATCTGAATGAGAGTGCTTTAGGCAAAGAAATTCGAGATTTAGGCATTGACCCCAGACGGGAATTCATGGCATTTGCCGCTGTGTTTATGGAAGTAGCAAAGCGGACGCGGACGCTGGGAGATGTGATGGTGGGAAATGCGATCGCCTCTTTGCAAAAACGCCTATCTATGGTAATGGATCGCATCGAACGCCTCCCCACTATCGAAGGAATTCGCACTGAATTTGCACGACTGGAAGATCAAGATTTTCCCGCACTTCCAGCAGCAGAATCAAGCAATTTTCAAAAGTCTAAAGTTTTTATTTTATCGCAACAAGTTCGAGGTTGGTTTGAAACATTAAGTTATCGGTTTGAGAAATATGAAATTTGGGAAGATAACTATTTTGAATGGATTATCAATGTTCCCGTCAGACGCAATCGGTACGATCGCATTTTAGTGCGCGGAATTGCCGGAGAAGCGGGACTCAGAGATATCTCAGCTTTGCGCGAGTCGGTGGAAAAACAGCGCACCGATGAAGGTTGGTTAGTCACCGCCCGCCGCATCAGTCGCGCGGCCCGGGATGAAGTAGAAAAAGATGAAAATCGTAATTTAGCTTGCTATACGTTTGATGAATTGCTCGACCAAGATGCCGATTTTACCGCTTATTTGGATTGGCTAGAAACAGAAATTACCCGCCGAGAGATTGATACCAAATATGTGCCGCTAGCTTGTACAAAAGAAGAAATCGACCCCGATACTCACCGCAAGATAGGCGTCAGTCATTATGGCGATAGAGATGGCTGGATCGAAGGTTATATTGACCGATGGTTAGATGACCCAGTTAAAGAACATATTTCAGTTTTAGGAGAATTTGGGACGGGGAAAACTTGGTTTGCGATGCACTATGCTTGGATGGCCCTGCAACGCTACCGAGATGCTCAAAAACGCGGCTCAGAACGTCCGCGTTTGCCGTTAGTAATTCCGCTGCGGGATTACGCCAAAGCAGTTAGTGTCGAGTCGCTATTTTCCGAGTTTTTCTTTCGGAAACACGAGATACCTTTGGCGGGTTATTCGGCTTTTGAACAACTCAATCGCATGGGCAAGTTTCTGCTAATTTTCGATGGTTTTGATGAAATGGCCGCTAAGTGCGATCGGCAAGAAACCATCAACAACTTTTGGGAACTAGCAAAAACCGTCGTTCCCGGCGCAAAAGTCATCCTCACTTGCCGTACCGAACACTTTCCTGAAGGCAAGGAAGGACGGGCATTGTTCAATGCAGAACTGCAAGCATCAACAACCATTTTAACAGGCGAAACTCCCCAATTTGAAGTCTTAGAATTAGAGAAATTTAACGACGAGCAAATTGGGCAAGCGCTGTCATTTCAAACAGAAGCGGCGACAGTCGAAAAAGTGATGGGAAACCCGCAGTTATTGGATTTAGCGCGTCGCCCGGTGATGACGGAGTTAATTTTGGAAGCATTGCCGGATATTGAAGCAGGAAAACCAGTCGATATGTCGCGGATTTATCTGTATGCGGTGCGGCGGAAGATAGAGAGAGATATCAAAGCAGAACGTACTTTTACTTCTGTAGCAGATAAGCTTTACTTTTTGTGCGAACTGTCTTGGGAAATGCTGTCTACCAACCAAATGAGTATCAATTATCGCGGTTTTCCCGATCGCATTCGCAACCTGTTTGGTTCCGTCGTACAAGAGGAAAAAGACTTAGACCACTGGCATTATGACATGATGGGTCAAACGATGCTAATCCGCAATGCAGATGGCGATTATGCTCCGGCGCACCGTTCGTTATTAGAGTTTTTTGTCGCTTATAAATTTGCAGCGGAATTGGGAGTTTTGGCGGCAGATTTTACCGAATTAGTTGCGCCGGAACAGTCTTGTGTCAATCCTGATTTAGAACCTCGATCGTACACTTGGTCTAATTATTGTCAGCTTCAAGCCCAGAAGAGAAATAACAACGAACTTATCGCCCCCTTGCAGGGATTTGTTGCTGAAAATTTAGGCCAACTTCTTCAGAGTTTCGGACAAGCGCCGCTGACAAAAGCAGTGATGGATTTGTTGTTACCAATGGTAGGGGCGGTGTCCTCGTGCCGGCCCTGCCTCGATGTAGCGGCAGCTACGGAGGAATTATTGGAAATTGTGGAAGCAACGCGGGGAAAAACAGAAAGTGAGGTAGGTTATGTGGGAGGGAATGCGGCGACCCTGTTGGTGAAAATCGATCGCACTGCGTTAGAAGGAAAAGACCTTTCTCGTGCAGTTATTTTAGGTGCTGATTTTACAAATGCTAGCTTGCACCGCGTCAATTTTGCTGAAGCAAATTTAGCTAATTCTGATTTTACTAAAATCTTCAGCAGTGTTCGGTCAGTAATATTTAGTCCTGATGGCAAACTGTTAGCTACAGGTGATAGTGATGGCGTAGTTAGCTTGTGGGAAGCTAGCAGTGGCAGAGAAATATTGACCTGTAAAGGACATACCAACGTGGTGGAGTCTGTCGCCTTCAGTCCTGACGGTAAGATACTTGCTAGTGGCAGTTATGAAAATACAATCAAGTTATGGGATGTCAAGACTGGTGAATGTTTAAAAGTTTTGCAGGGACATACCGAATCAGTAATGTCAGTCGCCTTCCATCCTGATGGGAATATACTTGCTAGCGGGAGTTTCGATCGCGCGATAAGGTTATGGAATATCCGCACGGGTAAATGCCTGCAAATTTTGCACGGTCATACTGAAAATGTGTTTTCAGTCGCTTTCCATCCTGCTGGTGAGATGTTGGCCAGTGGCAGCGGCGACAACACAGTAAGGCTATGGAATATCAACAGTGGTGAATGTCTGAAAATATTGGAGGGACATACTAAAAACCTGTATTCAGTTGCTTTCAATTCTGCTGGTGAAATACTTGCTAGTGGAAGTGGCGACAAAACAGTGAGGCTGTGGAATATCGGTAGCGGTGAATGTCTCAAAACTTTGGAGGGACATTTCGATCGAGTACGGTCAATCGCCTTTAGTCCTTCGGGGGAAATACTCGCAAGTGGAAGTTTCGATCGCACTGCAAAACTGTGGGATATCAACAGCGGTGAATGCTTGAATACTTTGCAAGGGCATAACGATCGAGTAGGGTCAGTCGCTTTCAGTCCAAACGGTGAAATACTTGTTAGTGGCAGTTACGATAAAACGCTGAGGCTGTGGGATATCAACAGCGGTGAATGCTTGAATACGCTGCAAGGGCATAGCAATCAAGTAAGGTCGATCGCCTTCAGTCCAAACGGTGAAATGTTTGCCAGCGGCGATGACGAAAAAACAGTCAAGCTGTGGGATGTCAGCAGCAGTAAGTGCCTCCAAATCTTGCACGGGCATCTCGATCGGGTAAACTTGGTTGCTTTCAGTCCAAATGGTGAAAGGCTTGCTAGCAGCAGTTATGACGAAACATTGAGGGTGTGGGATATTCGCAGTGGTGAATGCCTCCATACTTTGCCAGAATTTGGCAATGAAACACGATCGATCGCCTTCAGTCCTTCGGGTGAAATACTTGCTAGTGCAGGTTATAACCAAACGGTGAGGTTGTGGGATATCGGTACTGGCGAATGCCTCAAAACGTTGCAGGGGCCTAACAATTCTGTACACTCGACTGCCTTCAGTCCTTTGGGCGAGATATTTGCCAGTGCAGGTTATGACGGAACGGTAAGGCTGTGGGATATCCATACTGGTGAATGCCTCAAAATCTTGCAGGGGCATACGGGTTGGGCGCGCGCGATCGCCTTTAGCCACAACGGTGAAATACTTGCTAGTGGTAGTGTCGATCGAACAGTCAGACTATGGGATATCAACAGCGGTGAATGCCTCAATATTTTTCACGGGCATACTGATTGGATACGTTCAGTTGCCTTTAGTTCTTCTAGTGAAATAGTTGTTAGTGGAAGTGTCGATGGAACGGTAAGATTATGGGATATCAGTACAGGTGAATGTCTCAAAATTTTGCAAGGTCATACCAGTAGAATTAACTCAGTTGCCTTCTGTTCACATGGAAAAATCATTGCTGCTTCCAGTCGGGATGGCACAATTAGACTTTGGGATTTTGAGACGGGTGAGTGCCTCAAAATACTTAAAAGTGACAGACCTTATGAAAACATGAATATTGCTGGAGTTACGGGTTTAACTGAAGTTGAAAAAGCCACGCTCAAAGCTTTAGGGGCTGTTGAAAATTAATCATCGCAAAGGAGGAAGTATGCAGTCAGCAATACAGATTACAACCAAAGTTCTTGCAGGAAATAAACTTGAAATTCAACTGCCGCCTGGATCTGTGGGTGAAGAAGTAGAAGTGTTTGTGATTATACCAGAAAAGCTCCCGAGATCCAAAGAAAATCCTTGGAAAACTTTTTTTGATAGTTTAAATATGTTCTCGGACGATTTTATGCGAGTCAGGACTCACCCTTCTGTGGAGACGAGAGAGGCTTTAGAATGAGATTTTTACTAGAGTTATCGCGAACAGGACTTACCCACGGGTGGTCAGAAACCTGGTTTTTTCGAGAATACTTCGTTGAGGCCAGCAGAAATGACCAAAAACCCGGTTTCTAACGTAGCCTACTGACTAAACTGTTGAGCGTAGTAGCCAGCATATCGATCGCCCTTTTCCAGCAACTCCTCGTGCGTCCCAGATTCCACAATTCTGCCTTTTTCCAACACTAAAATTCTGTCAGCTCTCCGCACAGTAGCCAAGCGGTGCGCGATAATAAACACAGTACGATCGCGCATCAATCTTTCCAGCGCTTCCTGCACTAAACCTTCTGATTCCGAATCCAGCGCCGATGTCGCTTCATCCAAAATCAATATTCTGGGATCAAGCAAAACTGCACGGGCGATCGCAATTCTTTGTTTTTGCCCGCCAGATAAGTTTACACCTCTTTCTCCTACCCAAGTTTGATAGCCCTCGGGAAACTGACTAATGAATTGATGAGCGTTAGCAATCTCCGCCGCTTTTTGCACATCTTTCAGTTCATAATAAGATTGACCGAAAGCGATATTTTGAGCAATCGTACCCGAAAATAAAATCGTTTCTTGCGGTACAATTCCGATTTGCCTCCGCAGAGTATTTAAGGTGACATCTTGAATATCAATACCGTCAACTAAAATCTGTCCGGCTTGCGGATCGTAAAATCTGGGTAGCAAATTTACTAAAGTAGTTTTACCCGCGCCCGATGCACCAACAAGGGCAATCATTTCTCCGGGAAGCACCAACAAACTCATGTTTTGGAGAATGGGTGTCTCTGAGTTATAGGCAAAATTAATGTTGCGGTATTCGACTTTGCCTGTAACATGGGGAAGTTCAATTGCACTCGGTTTTTCAACTACTGTGGGTTGAATTGCTAATAGTTCAAAAATGCGATCGCTAGAAGCTTCTCCCTGCTTAAAATCCCCGTAATTAGCAGTTGTGATAGCGATCGGGTCAATTAAAAGTGCCACCCCTGCGATATAACTAATAAATTGAGTACCTGTGAGATTTCCTTGAGAAATTTGCCAACCTCCCAGGAAAAAGAGCAAAATCACGCTCATCGCTTCCAAAAAGCCAACTACAACGAACTGAAGTGCTTTTACTCTTTCTGACAAATACTTAGCGCGGCGGTTTTGTTCTGCTTCTTCTGCAAAGCGGGCAATTTCGTAATCTTCAGCCACAAATGCTTTGATTAAACGAATGCCGCTGAATACTTCTGTCAGCAAAGCGGATAAATCAGAGATGCGATTTTGACTTTGGCGCGAGTAACTTAGCAGTTTCTCGCCAAACCAGCCAATTAAAATAGCCATCAGCGGTGCAATAATTAATGCACCCAAGGTTAATTGCCAGTTGAGATAAATCATATATCCCAGAACCGCAATTAGCTGCAAAACACAAGGGATAAACTGATGAAAAAATTTATTTACGACTTCGCCAATGCGGTCAATATCTTCGGTGAGGCGGTAGGACAAATCTCCGGTTTTGGCAGTTTCAAAATAGCCGATATTGAGTTTTTGCAGGTGGGAGTAGACTTTTTTGCGGATTTCTAAAGCAATAGTCAAAGCTGCTTTTGCCATCAGCGTATCTTGACCGTACTGGGCTGTACCGCGAAGTAGAAATATAATGGCGCTGAGTGCAGCAATTTGAGCAAACCCTTGTAAATCTCCATTTCCTATAAATTTGGCTGTTTCGCCAACCAGCCAGGCTATAATTGGCCAAAATATGGTAAATACTACGGTACAAGCTAATGCTTTACCGATGGTTTGTTTTTGGGGACGGAGGTAGGGTAAGATTTGCCAGTATGTCGATCGAGCTTTCAAGATATTTTGCCCTCGCAAATTCTGTTTTTGGGGATCTCTGCAAGAATATTCAAACTTCGATACCCCCTAACCCCCCTTACTAAGGGGGGAACAAGATTATTATTCCAAGTCCCCCTTTTGAAGGGGGATTTAGGGGGATCTCTGCGTAAGTCATAGAGATATCTGAGCCAAAACATGATAACAGCGATCGGACAAATCTCAACAATCATTCTTCACCGAAAGCATCCGGGATAGAAATCCCCCGGATTTATCCGTGGGGTTCATTGTCCAATTCTTCAATCTAAAATCTAAAATCTAAAATCTAAAATCATTCTTGACCGTCGGCATGAGTAGCCTGTACTTTAGCCCCCGCGACAACTGCGCCCCGAAAGGCGGCTGACTGTCCGGGCGCAAGATTAACTGGTTCAGCGTAGATAAATCCGTTGTCAATTAAATTGCCTGACTCGTCCAAAACTTCATAATTGACTTTGACATTCTTGATTATTTTGCAGCCTTGATTAAGGAGTTGACCGCTGAAAAAGTTGCCGTCATAATTAGTCGCCGCAATTGACACTTTTGCAGCGATGTTGGAACCGGGAATGCAAGTTTGGGCAGTTCCTAAACCTGGCTGTTTCTCGCATAACTTGCCCAAGTCTACTGTTTTGCCGTCAGGGGTTTTCATGTAGCAAAATGGCTCGTCAATTTCGGAGTTTTGGGCAATTGTATTTGTAGAGTATACAAGCAAAGAGCGATGCGAGATAGGCGAGATTAGCAAACTTGATAAAGCTAATGTTAAATGTAAAATATTCATATTTTTTGCGGCGGTTCCTGAAATTAATTGTACAATATAATCCACATATAATTTACGCTGGCATATCTATATGTAGGGTGCGCAATGCGCACCTTACAACGACTATGTAGGGTGCGCAATGCGCACCTTACAACGACTATGTAGGGTGCGCAATGCGCACCTTACAACGACTATGTAGGGCGCGCCTCGCTCACGCTGCCTTGTGCTATGATAAGACATCAAACTTGAGAAAGTAAAGTAAAGTCATGGTCGTTACTCAAGATAACCCAGGACAAAAAAGGTTAGAACTGATCGTAACGTGGGAGAAGTTGCCAGACGACTTCCAATTAGAAGAAAAACCAGTGGAGAATACAGGTCAACCGCTAATTGCTGGAGCGCTGCGAGAAATCTTAGAACTGAGAGGATTGATCGGGCCACGAATGCTGATAGCCAGCAACTTTGGCATTTGCGCTACTGTCAACGGCGAGTTAGTAATCAAAGCACCTGATTGGGTTTATGTAACGTCGGTACTGCCCGCCGAATCGAGAAGAGACCGCAAAAGTTATACCCCAAACTTGGAAGGAGAAATTCCCACCATTGTCATGGAATTCTTGTCCGAAACAGACGGCGGTGAATATTCTGTCAAACGTACTTTTCCTCCGGGAAAGTGGTTTTTTTACGAACAAATTCTGCAAGTACCAACTTACATCATTTTTGACCCAGAAACTGGCTTGCTGGAAGTATATCGCTTGCAAAATGGCAAATACGAATTAGAATTTCCCGACGCGGAAGGTCGCCACTGGATGGCAGATATTGGTTTGTATTTAGGAACGTGGCGAGGGGAGAAAGAACAGCGTTCAGGCTATTGGTTGCGCTGGTGGGATGAAGCAGGAAATTTGCTTTTATGGGGTGTAGAACAGTTAGCAGCAGAACGCCAGCGGGCCGATCGCGAACGTGAACGGGCCGAACGACTGGCTGAATATTTGCGCGATCGGGGAATTAACCCGGACGAGATTATTTGATAAGTTGTACGCGATATTTGTAGGGTGCGCAATGCGCACCTTACGTTATTATCTAATACTCGGCTTTCTATTGCCAAGATTCCGCGCTCCGGGAATTTTCCTGCTGGGACGGCGACTGTTAAAACTGCTTGCAGTTCGAGCATTCAAAGCATCAACAGAAGGTATCAAACCCAAGTCTTGCAAAATTTCAACAGCCGCCCTTTGTCCAGTTTCGCAACCGCCTTCCATGTAACCTTGATTTTCCAGCGAAGTGTGTTCCCCGGCAAAATATAAATTGCCAACTCGTTCGCCTTCAACCCCGTACATTTGCGTCCACTGTCCGACTAAATAGCAGGCATAAGAACCTTTAGAAAAGCGTTCTCCCGGCCAATAAGCCCGCACAGCTTTGCCCGATCGCAAATTTCTCACTCCGGGAAAAACTCTTTCAAATTGGTTCAAAAATCTTTGTGCTTGGTCTTCGGGAGTTCCGGCACCGATCGACAAACCCTGCTTTCCTCCTGTAAAATTAGTAACTAAACCGTTAGGAGTAGGAGCAAAAGGCGTAGCTTCCCAGGTATTCTGGAATCCTAAATCGCTATAAACAGAAGCAGTCGATTGATAAGGTTCCCGCCAAATTCGGCTGCGGTAGCCGGTAATTAACTTAGAATTAGTACCGTAACCCAATTGCTCGATCGCCCTACGCTTTGGTTGAGGCAAAGGTACGTTAATGTTAACGTCTCGCAGAGTGCTGAACGGCAAAGTTAACAAAACCCGCTCGTAAGTGCGCTCGAACGCGCTTTGTCCCGATCGCAAATTGACCCGATAGCGGCCATCCGGCAAAAGAGTAATCGCTTCCAAAACCGTCCCCGCCTCGATCGAACCAGACAATTGACCCGCCAAACGGTTAATAATTTGACTATTACCGCCGTCAATTTGATAACGCTCATCGCTGTTGCCGTACAATTCAAAACTGCCAGGTTCAGAACCGATTAAAAACAGCAGATTTAACGCCGACTGTTCTTCAGGATCTCGACCGTATTCCGTCGTGTAAGCAATGCGGAGTAACTGCCGGACAATCGTGCTAGTCTCAGCTTGATCTACATATTCAGCGATGGAAAGATTGTCCAATCTTTCCGCTGCTTCTGTAAAATCAAGATAGCTAATTTCATCGCCAACCGCCTCCAAATCAGCAGTAATTTTACTCGCTAGCGGTGCAAATTCCGCGATTAATTGTTCAAGAGAAAAGCGGCGTCCTTGAAAGAAAAAAGTATCCTTCACCAGTCCACTCTGCACTTGGGCTAAGTCGATCGCCTGCAAACCCAATTCCGTCGCCAGCGAGATTAAATTAGTGTGGCCGGTGTCAATAAATTCTCCTCCCACATCCGCCGGAATCAGCGTTCCAGCCGCCTTGGGAACCGTGCGTATCCGCCCCCCCACGCGATTAGTTGCCTCGATTATATCGGCGCGCACGCCCGCTTGACGCAAGCGATAAGCCGCCGTCAAACCCGCAATCCCTGCACCCACAACCAAAATGGGCGATCGTCCGCCCTGTTGAGCAAAAGCTCCCCCTCCCTCCCTGGTAAAAGTCGCAGCAGCCACAGCCCCCGCAGCAGCTAAGCCTCCGTGCAGCAAGCGGCGCCGAGATATGGGAGAATGGGGAATGCCAGCGCTCAGCATCCCCAGCAGTTCATCAGCCGGAATGCCCGTTTCCCTTGATTTCTGAGCAATACTCGCAGCGCGGCGCAGCATTGCCATCAGTCCAGATTTAGCCATAATTAAGACATCCTCACAAAACAAAACTTTGATGTAAACTGGATTCTCGATCGTGCACTTTCCAGACTAAAGTCCAGAGAGATTTTTTTAATAATGCTAACCCTCAGAACACTGTTCGACAGAAAATTTTATCTCGAAAACAACCCAGATGTCGCCGTAGCAGTTGCCAGAGGCACGGTATCGAGTCCCTTCGATCACTACCGAAAAATTGGCAAATTTGAAAATCGCGACCCGAATGCCCTGTTCGACGCCAGCTATTATTTAGACACCAATACAGATGTAGCGGTATCAGCCAAACTCAATGGCTTTTCAGCAGCCGATCACTTTATTAGATTCGGTCAATTTGAACGACGCAACCCCAACCCTTTCTTCGATGTTGGTTTCTATTTAGCAAACAACCCAGATGTGCAGACAGCAGTCCAAACAAATCAATTTACCCCATTTGAACACTACTTCAAAGCCGGTCAATTAGAAAACCGCAAAGCCAGCGTTTTCTTCGATCCCAGCTTTTATCTAGAAAAATATCCGCTGGTAGCAGCAGCAGTCCAAAGCGGCGCAGTTAAAAGTGCGATCGACCATTACATTCAATTCGGTCAACAAGAAGGACTGTTGAGCACTCTCCCCGATCCCGCCGACAATTTGAACGCAGCAAAAAGCCTGGGCATTCTCACAGAAATTCAAACTGCGAGCGATTTTGTGGGAGATGCAGAACCAGCCGACATTTACAGTTTTATCCTCAATACTCCCAGCCTTTTCAGTGTAACTGTTGACGGTTTGAGTGCAGATGTTGATGTTGAATTAATTCAAGATCTCAACGGCAACGGCGCAGTTGGATTAGACGACCTTATTGCTTCGTCTAACAATTTAGGCACGGCTTCAGAAACAATTGTCAGCAATGGGCCTTTACCTGCGGGGATTTATTTCGTCCGCGTTTCTCAATTTCAAGGCGATACAAATTATGACTTGAGATTGCTAGCCACTCCTTCTCCCACGCCGCTTGTATGACAGGATGGTTTACAGTCGAAGGCAGCAAAAATTGGAAGGTGGAAGACAGAAGGCAGAATTAAAAAAAATTTATAATTCAATAATTCTGCTGGTTTGTCATATCAAATCCGTTAGCATCGGAATAGTAAATTTGAGTTCACTTTTGACGGTTGACTGTTGACGCCGTGAACAGTGAACAGTCAACCGTCAACATCATGTATGAGTGTAACCGGAAATGATATCAGTTGGAAGTTTTCCGGTTAATTGCTTATAATATAATAGTTTGTTGTCAGCTTTTTAAGAGAATAGAGGACGGAACTCCTCACTACAAACTTAATTATAATTTGTTGACCGGACTTGAGATAAAAAAAACAATTCTCTCTTCATTCTTCCATCTTCCCTCTTCCATTGGGCCGCTCTTTCACTTATTAGTTTCTTACCCCCGGGGAGAAGGCAAAGATTGAACAGGTGCCGGAGGCCAATTAGAGCGACTTCTGCTTAGAGTAGTAGACACCAAAGCATAGCCCAAAATAGCAGGAAGCACGATCGCACTCAGAAACACGATCGCCGCAGCCCAACTCATCGCATTCGAGATCGGGCCGTAATGAGTGCGGTAAGGGTCAAACGTTGGTAAATTAGGCATCGGGGCGTCCCGGAGCGCGATCGGACGTTTGAACCGTACCCGCCTGTCGTCTAGCTTTTCGAGCAAAATCCAGCCCACTTGCGCCTCTTCTTGGCATAGCTTGTGAAAAATCGCCGGATTGCGGAACAAATCGTTGCTAGCCCGCACAATCTTGTACTCCCAAACCGTCAAATCAGCAGGATTGGACTCTGATTTGGGATTGCCCTTGGAACGCGCATTTTCGGGCGCATTAAAATTATCCTCTTGAGATTCGTGCCGAGTCAAAACTTCCTCCTCTTCATCGCATTTTTGCCCCGCATCCAATTGCTCGTGGTTCACCAAAAAACCCACAAGCGCAGCCTCCAAGCCGAGACTGCCAATCATCAAACTCCAAATCAGAATTTCAACCATAAAAGGAGTTAAAAGTTAAAAATCAAAAACTCAAAAGACTCGCTTTTAACTTTCAATCTTTAATTTTTAAATAGCCTTCCACCACACAATCTGCACCCACTGCGCGCCAAGAAACCCGCTCTAAAGTCAAAGCATCAGTCATTGCCGAAAACCCCAAATCTCCTACAGGAGTTGGAGCTCCTTGGCCACCGACAATTTTAGGAGCAATAAAAGCCATAATTTTTTGAACTGCACCCTCAGTAATTGCCTGAGCCGCCAAAGTGCCGCCGCACTCCCAGAGTACAGAAAGAAAAGATCGATCGTACAAATAAGCCATAACATTAGTTGGTGTCAGAGGCGAGAGTTCCACAACTTCCACCCCTTTTGCGATCAAAAATTCCTGAAATTCCGGGTTAACCCCAGGCTCAGTCAGCACCAAAGTAGCCGCCACAGAGGTTTCCCACAACCACGCCGACTTTGGCAAATCCAGAGTGCGGCTCATCACCACCCGCAGGGGATTATTCCTATCAGGCTGGTGACTTGTCAGTAGGGGATTGTCTAGACGCACCGTATTTCCCCCAACAATCACAGCATCGCAGCCGACGCGCACCCGGTGAACCTCGCTGCGAGCCTCCTCGCCTGTCACCCAAGCGCTGTGGCCGCTACTGGTAGCAATTTTACCGTCCAAAGTCATTGCATATTTCAAAATTCCAAAAGGCCGGCGGTACAAAATCCGGTGCACAAAAGCCTCGTTGAGTTTTTGGCAAGCTTCCCCTTCCACTCCCGCCACCACTTCAATGCCAGCCTCTCGCAACCGAGCTAGCCCAGTTCCAGCTACCAAAGGATTCGGATCGACCATGCCAGCCACTACTTTTGCCACCTTGGCCTTGACTAAAGCTTCAGAACAGGGGGGAGTCCGGCCGTAGTGGTTGCAGGGCTCCAGGTTCACGTAGACGGTCGCTCCTTCGGCGAGTTCCCCCGCTTCCCGGAGCGCAAAAACTTCGGCGTGAGGTTGACCCGCACCGGGATGAAACCCTTCGCCGACAATCTTGCCATCTCGGACAATTACAGAACCGACAAGGGGATTGGGTGCGGTTTTGCCGAGAGCGCGGCGAGCCAATTCTATGCAGCGGCGCATCATGGCTCGATCGAACTCTTGAATTTCGCTGTTGTCGAGTTGTTTTGTACCTTGCTGCTGTCCGTTAGCTAAGCTGGCGATCGCTTGAGCGTCCGCCGGAAAAGTTTCCATAAGATTTTGGTATGATATCTATCCCTGAGTGTACTGAACTTTGATACTAATTTTGGCTGCGATCCGATGATCAATTGCTGCTGGGGCAAACTGTACGTTATCAGGAGTGAAGGGCAATTTAGGGCGATCGACCAGGCACGCCCGATCGAATAGCTTTAACATGAGGAAAGAATAGCAGGCGCTTGAAAAAACAATGAGTCAGGACATGAAGCGGGAATTTGCCAGCCGCGACGAATTAATTGCCTACGTGCGTGAACAGTTCCCCGAAGCCGCCGCCCGGGACAGCAGCGTACCCCCAACCCCAGGCGGGCGGAAAGCAGCCGAGACAGCCCTGCAACAAATAGACCCCGGCAAGTACGGCTCAACCCGCAATTTCCTCAACGGTGCGGTAACGCGCTTGTCGCCCTATTTGCGCTACGGGGTTTTGAGTCTTGCGGAAGTCCGGGATGCCGTACTGGAGAAGGTGCGGCATCGAGAAGAGGCCGTAAAACTTGTCAACGAGTTGGGTTGGCGGGATTATTGGCAGCGACTGTACGCGGAATTGGGCAACGGGATTTGGCAAGACCGGGAACCTTACAAAACTGGTTACACTGCTAAAGATTACAGCGAAACTCTGCCGGAGGATGTCATCGAGGGCTCGACTGGTTTGGTTTGCATCGACAGTTTCAGCCGCGAGTTGCGAGAAACTGGTTATTTGCACAACCATCAGCGGATGTGGATGGCTGCTTATCTGGTACACTGGCGCCGCGTGCGCTGGCAAGCCGGAGCTCGCTGGTTTTTGCAACATTTGCTAGATGGAGATCCGGCAAGCAACAATCTTTCTTGGCAGTGGGTAGCCAGCACTTTTAGTCACAAACCTTATTTTTTTAATCGCGAAAATTTGGAGCGTTACACTAAGGCGGTTTATTGTCGCGATTGTCCTTTTTATGGGCAATGCGATTTTGAGGGAACTTACGAATATTTGGAATGGCAGTTGTTTCCTCATGGAGAAAAGGTCGATCGCAGCGGCGGTTCTAAAAGTTGGGAACGCCCTAAAAAACGTCGCACAAATTAAAAAGTCACTTGTCAGTAGGCAGTTGTCAGTTGTCATAAGTTAACAGTCAACAGTCAACAGTCAACAGTCAACAATTACTAATTTATGAACAATCCAATTATTTGGCTGCACGGCGACTGTTTGAGTCCTGAAGGCCCGGCTTTTCAAGCGCACCCAGAGGCACCGGCAATCTGGGTTTGGGATGATGCACTCATTGATGAATGGCAGTTGAGTCTTAAACGAATGGTGTTTATTTACGAATGTTTGCTGGAGTTGCCGGTAGTTATTCGGCGGGGCGATGTGGCTGCGGAAGTTATCGCTTTTGCGATCGAATCCGGCGCTAATCAAGTGGTAACTGCGGAAAGTCCCAGTCCTCGGTTTCAGGATATTTGCCGACAAATTAAGCGATCGCACCCTGTAGAAGTTTTGCCACCCGAACCCTTTGTCCGCTACGATGGTTACATTGATTTGAAGCGTTTTTCTCGCTATTGGCGCGTCGCTGAAAAATATGTTTTTTAATTGGGAATTGGGAATTGGTAATTGGAAATAGGTGTTCTTTTCTCTTCCTTCTTCCCTCTTCCTTCTTCCCTCTTCCTTCTTCCTGAAATCCATTACATCCCTGGAGCGAATCCGTTGCCGAACTTCCCTCTTCTTTCAACTCCCCTTCAAACGCTCCAACAGCCATTGAAATCTCGATTCAGCCAAATCTGGATTTTCGACATTTTCCCCGATGGCGTCCTCGTCGTCGGGATCTTGATAGATTAAACCATCATTATCATCGCCAAAGCGTTTGACTGTACCCCGCAGTCTCGACGACAGAAATTTGGTAATCGCCCGATAAAACCGCAGGGAAAAAAGCACGTCTTGCTCTAGTTTTTCAGTTAGCAGCCGCCGGGGAATTGACAGGATGAGGCACTCTTCAATTGCCGTGACGCTAGCAGAAGGAAGCCTCCCGTCTACAAAAGACATTTCGCCCAAAACTTCCCCGGAAATAATTTTTCCAATTTCTTTGTCGCCTAAAGATGATACAACAACGCTCAAAGTTCCCTCCAGAACTATGTACAGGGCGTCTAAGGGCTTACCTTCGGCGATCAGGGTTGTGCCGGGGAGGACTTGGGTGCGGGTGCCGTTGGCGAGCATCCAATCGATGTCGCGATCGCTCAATTCGCCTAATATGACTAGAACTTTGCTCATAAAGTCAGGTTGAGATCAGATAATTTGTATTTTTTTACTTGTTTACTTGCGTGCTGTTGTGAGATGGTCAGACCCTGAGCGAAAGCGAAGGCTAAACTTTACAAATAGAACACTAAATTTTACACAATTTTCATAATATTCAGTAATTTTGACACGATCGACCCACAAATATTTCTCGGATCGGTGGTATTATTCTACATTACTTGTCAGGGACTGTACAGCAGCCGATCAGGTTGTTTTAACTGCACTTGCTTGGGACGGCGGGGCTGCCAAAACTGTTTTGAAAGCTTGTTGTCTCTTGGTTTCGAGCCGATGCCCTCTCAAAAACCGGATTTTTTCGGCGTGGCTGCGAGTGCAGCGCCCCCAAGTACAGTATTGTAGAATGCAAGCGAAACGCACGATCGACCCCTCAATTAAACAGGATCAATGGTGAAATCACCCCTAGGATTGATTTTTAGTCGATCGATCTGTAAATTAAAATTAGCCTCTAAACCCACCGTCCGTTCTTGAATCTAATCAGCTTGAGAGTTGACTATTCAAGGGTAAAATGGCAATCTAGGAACAACACAACTCATATTTGTGTCTTTTTTTAGCAAAGCTCTCGACGGTCGCCCTCAAACACTTACACTTTTAACACACCCTTCATTGAGGAGTTTCTATGAATAGTCTATTTTCCAAGTCTACTTTTGCGTTAATAAATCTTGCAGCTTTAGCTGTTTGTTGCAGTACCATGTCAGCGAAAGCTGAAACTGGCAACTTGCCCGAGGTCGCTACAACTGCAACAATAGCCGCTCAAAATGTTGACCAAATTTCTGAGCCGACAGCAACTTCAGCAGTTAAACCCGACGCAGAAACAACGGCTAGTAATAAAAAAATTGATTCGATCAGTTGGAGCGAACTAACAGAAGCAGCACAGCCAGCAGCCTCTGAACCGGCCGCCAACTTGCAAGTATCTATTGCTGCACCCGAAAAATCAGAAACAGCAATTTCAGATATTGCTGAGACAGAAACAGAGCAAAATACCTCCATTGCTGCTGAGACCCAAAAGTCGGAAGAAACCGCTAAAATTGCTGATAATAGCGTCAAAGTGCAGTCAACAGTCGAGACTGCCAAAAAGAGCGATCGACCTACCTCAATTGTTGCCCAAAGCAATAATCTGGAAGTAACAGCAACGAAGGAAGAAAAAGAAGTCCAAACAGCACAAGAATTGTTGAGCAATCCTGTCAGCACTTCCGCCTCAGCTTTGACAAACCAACCGAAAGTTGCTGAAAAACCCGCAACTCCCTCAGAACCTACTGAAAAAGTGGCTCAAGGAACTCAAATCAGACCAGGCCGAGCTACTCGTTCTGGGCCCAGCTACATCGGCATTGGCGGCAATCTAGGTTTTGGCGGAGATTCAGCTTTAGGCGACGGTTCATTTGCCATTATTAGCAAAATCGGTTTGACGAACAATTTCTCGGTGAGACCGACTGTTTTGTTCCGCGACAACTTAGCTTTTCTAATTCCTGTTACCTACGATTTTGTATCTCAAGAGACCGTCGAAGTTAGCGAGGATTTTGTGATTACTGCGGCTCCTTATGCAGGTGCTGGCGTGCTAATTTCTACCGGCGATGACGGTACTTTTGGCTTCCTGATTTCGGGCGGTGTAGATGTGCCGCTGTCGAGAAATTTTACAGCAACAGCGGGACTGAATGTTGGTTTTGTCGATGGAGCTGAAGTGGGATTGTTAGTCGGTGTCGGCTATACGTTCCCGAATATTGCCCGGTAGTGTTGCTGTTTGAGCAAACGCAGGACAAATAAATAGGCGCGGGGTTGGCTGTAAAAATACAGTCAACCCTTTTTGATGATGGAAAATCTGCCTGTGCTATCGATGTAGGGTGCACCATCAGCACAAACCGGTAATGTAGGTTGCGTCATAAGCACAGAGCGCCGATATTGATTTTTGTGAAAGATATAATGATGGTGCGATCGTACTTTCTCACAAACCACCCCAAAAAACCGTGACTAAAACAGAAATCTTAGCAGCGCTCAAAAATCTGACAGCAGAAGAACGCCTAGAAATCATCGAAACAGCTTCGCGGATGATGCGCGAAGAAATAGAAGAAAAAGCCCAGCGCAAAGTTGAGAGAAAGCGGAGACTCAGAGCCGCAGCAGAAGCAGCAGTCAAAGATTATATGCCGGGAGGTGCTTTACATGATTTGTGGTCGGCTGAGAGCGAACCCTATTTTGACTCGGAGGAAGAATGCCTTAACGCAGGGATAAAAACTAATGCGTAGAGGCGAAATCTGGCTGGTTGCGCTTGAACCTACTGTGGGCGCCGAAATCGGCAAAACCCGTCCGGTACTAATTGTCAGTGATGAAACGGTTGGAATTTTGCTGCTTGAAGTTATTGTTCCCATCACTGACTGGAAGGAGCGATACACCGAGAGAAATTGGATGGTTCGACTAGAACCCAGCGACGAAAATGGCTTGGCGAAACTCTCCGCCGCTGATACTTTTCAAGTCCGTTCCGTTTCCCAACAAAGATTTGTCCGACAACTCGGAACCCTGTCCGAGACAATTATGGAAGAAATTGCAGAAGCACTGACAATTGTTCTGGATCTGGATTGAATAACTAGGCAACAGCGTACAAATAGTGTTATTTATAAATAGATTGTATGGCGCGATGGCCTAAATGATTCCTATACAACTTACACTCAAAAATTTTCTCAGCTATCGCGAAGCTGCTTTAGACTTTCGCGGCCTGCACACCGCTTGCATTTGCGGGCCTAACGGTGCTGGCAAATCCTCCCTCTTAGAAGCCCTATCCTGGGCACTTTGGGGCTGTTGCCGCAGCGATACGGAAGACGATATCATCCATATCGGCGAAACAGATGTGCGCGTTGATTTCACTTTCTCCACAGGCGGTCAAATCTACCGGGTGATTCGCAACCGCCGGCGCGGACAATCGGGAAGTTTGGAATTTCAAGTCAGCTTAAATTCTGCCGACAGCGAGGAAAAACTTAATTTTCGCACGCTTACAGACAAGGGTCTGAGAACAACTCAGCAAAAAATCCTCGAACACATCAAACTCGATTACGATACTTTCATCAACTCGGCGTATTTGCGGCAGGGGCGAGCTGATGAATTTATGCTCAAAAAGCCGATCGAACGCAAACAAGTTTTAGCCAACCTGCTCAAACTCGATCAATACGATACTTTATCCGACCAAGCCAAAGATACGTCCAAACAATTTAAAGCTCAAGTCGAAGTGCTCAAACAGAGTTTGCTAACCGTACAAGAGCAACTGCAACAAAAAGAGACCATCGCCTCGGAACAAACTCAATTGCAGCAAGCAACCGATTTGCTTCAGCAGCAGCAGCAAGCCGACACAACCGAGTTGCAGCAACTGCAACTCCAGCACCACAACCGCCAGACTTGGCAAAAACTCCTCGCCGGCCACCAGCAGCAGCACTACAATATCTCTCAAGAATGCCGCCGCTTGCAGCAAGAACTCAGCGCAGCCAAACAGCAGCAAAATGAGCTACAAGCCCTCCTAGAGCAAGAAAATGAAATAACAGCAGGCATCGCGTATTTCCATAGCTTGCAAGCCACAGAAGAAACTCTGGCTGGCAAATTCAAAGCCAACCAACAAGCCCAAAATCAGCGTCAGCAATTGCAAGAACAGCAACGGCAAGAACTGAGCTTTTTGCAAAGCAAAATTCAGCAGTTGCAAGCTCAATTAGAGGTTTTAGAACAAGATGAAAAAGATGTTCTGGAAATTCTCAAACAGCAGCCGGAGGTTGATAAAGGACTCGCACAGTTGCAAGCAGTTCGATCGCGCCTCAACGAACTAGAGCAACTGCAACTGCAAGTTTCGCCGCTGCTACAACAGCAGCAGCAAAAACAACAAAAGCTCGATCGCGCCCGCGCCGGTTTAACCGCCCGCTTAGAGGAAATCAACCGACAGGTGCAAGTTCAGCAGCAGCAGCGACAACCGCAATTACAGCAGGAAATCTCGGCCATCGCCAATCAAATTTTGCAGTTGGAAAACAAGCGAGTTTATCAGCAGCGAGTCCGCGAAAAAGGTCAAGAAAGGCACGACTTTCTAGGAAACCTGCAAGCCAAAAGCCGCGACTATCAAACCAGACTCGCCGAGATCGACCAAAAACTGCAACTGCTGCGGAAACATGAAGGAGAAACTAGCGCAGGCGAAGGTAAAGCCTCAAAATTTGCGGAAAACGAGCCATCGAATTCGCCTTTAATGGTGCGAGATACAAATTTTGGCAATTGTCCTTTGTGCGATCGACCTTTAGACGAACACTACTGGAATTTAGTAGTCACAAAACACCACACCCAACAGCAGGAAATCTGGAACCAACTGTGGGTTGTGCGCGAACAGTTGGCCGTCTCCGAGCGCGAAATTCAAGTCCTCAGACATGAATACCGCGAACTAGAAGAGGAATTAGCGCCCTACCAAGAATTGCGCGAACGCCGCAGCCATTTGCAAGCACAATTAGATAGCCTGGGTCAAGATGAAAACCGACTGCAAAGTATGCGTCAAGACGCTGCAGAAATAGAGCGGTTGCTACGCACCGGCGAGTATGCAGCCGATGATTTGGGCGAACTCCAGCAAATCGAACAGCAACTGCAACAGCTCAATTACAGCGATCGCAGCCACTCCCTCGCCCGCAGCGATGAAAAGCGCTTGCGGTGGGCGGAAATTAAGCAAGCTCAAATCAAAGACGCTCAGCAGAAACTCAATAAAATTAATGCCCGTCGCCCGGATTTGCAAACTCAATTAGCCACAGTACAGCAACAGTTAGAACAGCAAAAAAATAGCTCGGAAATACAGCAGCAAATTCTGTCTTTAGATAGATACATTGCGGAAATTGGCTATAATTTGGAACAGCACGAACACGTCCGCAGCGAAATGCGCCGATCGCAATTTTGGATCGCCCGCGCCGAAAAACTGCGATCGGCAACTGTGCAGTACCCGCAAGTGCAGCAGCGGGTTAATGAAATAGCAAATTCCATCGCAGTGCGCGATCGAGATTTGCAAGCTGTCAGCGCTCAAACTGCCGCGATGAACCAGCAATTGCAAGAACATCCTGATCCCACAGCCCGCATAAGTGCGATCGAACAGCAAATGGGTCGCCGCCGCCAGCAGCTAGACCAACATTTGGGAAGTCTCGGACGCCTCCAGCAGCAGCAGCAAAATCTGGAAACTCTGCAAGTTCAGCTAGTAGCTCAAAAAGAGCAAATGCAGGTTGCCAAACGCCAGCAGCGAGTTTATCAAGAGTTGGGTCAAGCCTTTGGTAAAAACGGCATTCAAGCTTTAATGATTGAAAATGTTTTGCCTCAACTTGAAGCTGAAACCAATCAGATATTGTCAAGATTGAGCGCGAATCAATTGCACGTTCAATTTATTACTCAGCGGGCTGCTGCTTCTAAAAAAGCAACTAAATTGATTGACACTTTAGACATTTTAATTGCTGATGCTCGCGGTACTCGCGCCTACGAAACTTACTCTGGCGGTGAAGCTTTTCGGATTAATTTTGCGATTCGGCTGGCGCTGGCGAGACTGCTGTCTCAGCGGGCGGGCACGGCTTTGCAAATGTTGATTATTGATGAGGGATTCGGAACTCAGGATGCTGAAGGGTGCGATCGGCTGATTGCTGCAATTAATGCGATCGCCTCCGACTTCGCCTGCATCCTCACCGTTACCCATATGCCCCACCTGAAAGAAGCTTTTCAAGCCAGGATTGAAGTAAGCAAAACTGCTCAGGGTTCTTGCATCAGCTTGTCAATTTAAAAGGGTTGACGAGCCGGATGGAAGGAAAAGAAGAAAAAAAGTTGAAAATATCAGTATTTTCACCTTTTGTTTTCTTGCCGCCTTCGGTATTTTCACCTTCTGTTTTCTGGATAAGTACCGAATTCCTTCGGTGGTACTACTTTTAAACCAGGAGGCAACTGTATGCCCGTTCCCCAAACCACAATGGAATCGGTCATTGCCAATCTAAAATCTAAAATCTAAAATGGTATTAGTCGTCTCCCACGTCGGCTTTTTTGGGCTGCTGACTTTGTTGAAAAAGCGAAATTGAAAATAAAATTATACAATAAGAATGGCTCAAGCTGTTTATAAATTTTTATTGTTCTGTCCCCTCCCTGGGAATTTGGATATTGCCACAGATGACAACCGACTCTTTCAACCTGTCTCTCCTAGAACGGGCGATCGCAGCATCGAGTAACAGCATCCTCATCGCCGATGCTCGCAAGCCTGACACACCTATTATCTACTGCAATCCTGCTTTTGAGAAACTGACCGGTTACAGTACCCAAGAAGTTATTGGACGCAACTGCCGATTTTTGCAGGGCCCCGATACCGATCAGACCGAATTAAACAAACTCCGCCGCAGCTTGCAAGCGGGAACGGAAATTCAGGTAGTTATCAAAAATTATCGCAAAGACAAAACTCCTTTTTGGAATGAATTAATGGTTTCCCCCATCCTAGACAATGAGGGAAAATTAACTCATTTTATCGGAGTTCAGAACGATATTACCAAAAGAGTAGCAGCAGAAACAGCCCTGCAAGAAAGCGAAGAAAGATTGCGCGTGATCGCCACTGTGACTCCCGTTGCCATGTCAATTACGCGCCTCGAAGATAGCGTCATTTTGTATGCAAATCCTGCCCTCGGAGAAACTTTAGATGTGAGTCCAGAACAACTTATCGGACGCAAAAAAAATGAACTTTATGCCAATATTAAAGACCGCAGTCAATTGATAGAATTAGTAAAACAAAACGGCTTGGCCGACCGCGAAGAAATCTGCCTCAAGAAAGCAAATGGCAGTTTTTTTTGGGTAAAAATTTCGATGCGAGCGATTAATTTTAACGGCGAAGCCGCAATTTTATCGGCATTTTACGATATTACCGATCGCGTAGAAGCAGAAACAGCACTACGGCAAAGCGAAGCGAGGTTTCAAAAGCTAGCCGCCAACGTTCCCGGGATGATTTATCAATTTCAGTTAGCAGCAGACGGCACTATGTCATTCCCCTACGTCAGTTCCGGCTGCCGCGAACTCTGGGAATTAGAACCAGATGTACTGCAAAACTCAGCTATTCCCGCGATCGAAATGATTCATCCAGACGATGCGCCCAGCTTCCGGGAGTCTGTTGCTATCTCAGCTAAAACTTTAGAGCCTTTGCGGTGGGAAGGCAGATTTGTTTTTCCGGGCGATCGGATTAAGTGGATTAGCGGGGCTTCGCGGCCAGAACAGGGCGAAAAAGATAACATTATTTGGGATGGCTTGTTGATTGACATTAGCGATCGCAAACTTGCAGAATCAGCACTGCAGCAAAGCGAAGCCAGATTCCAAAAAATGGCCGCCAACGTGCCGGGAATGATTTATCAATACTTGCTGCATCCCGACGGTTCAAATGAATTCATTTATGTGAGTTCCGGCTGTTGGGAACTCTACGAATTAGAGCCTGAAAAAATTCAACAAAACTCCAATTTAATGTGGTCAATGGTGCATCCAGAAGACCTAAACAATCTGTTAGAATCAATCGCAATTTCAGGCCAAACTCTAAAACCTTGGATATATGAAGGGCGGATCGTAACCGGATCGGGAAAACTGAAATGGATTCGCGGCATCGCTCGCCCTGAACTGCAACCGGGGGGCGATATACTGTGGGAAGGGGTGACAATCGACATCAGCGATCGCAAGCTAGCAGAAATCGCCCTCAGCGAATCAAAAATGGCCCTGCAACAAGCTAATCAAGAACTTGAAAAGCGCGTCCTAGAACGCACGGAAGCCTTGGAAACCTCCAAAAAAATGCTGTGGTTGGTAATCAATAACATCCCTCAGTTAATCGCCTGGAAAGATCGAGATTTAGTTTACTTGGGAGGCAACAAAAACTTTGCCAAAGTCGCAGGTTTCAATCACCCCAGTGAAATCGCCGGTCTCACCGACTTCGATATGCCCTGGAAACCGGAAGAAACTGAATTTTTTCGAGCCTGCGACCGCCGCATCATGGCAACCAACACCCCAGAATATCACATCATAGAATCCAAAATGCAAGCCGACGGCACCCAGTGCTGTCTGGATACAAATAAAATACCTTTACACGACAATTCCGGCAATGTTGTCGGCATTTTGTCTACTTTTGAAGACATCACCGATAGGCTTTCGCTAGCAGCTAAAGTCCGTGCCAGCGAAGAACTATTTCGCACAATTTTTGAAGATGCACCCATCGCTATCTACTTAGCTAATTTAGATGATAACCAGTTAGTGCGGGTCAATAAAACTTATTGCGAAATGCTGGGATATACCATATCAGAATTGCTCGCCAAAACATTTATAGAACTTGGGCATCCCGACGATTCTCCAAAAAATATCCAAGTTGCTGATTCTCTTGAGCGGGGAGAAATTACTCACTATCAAATCGAACTCCGTCAGATTACCGCTACAGGTAAAATTGTTTGGGTAAATGTGACAGCAACTTTGATTCGAGACGGCGAAGGAAAACCTCTTTACAACTTAGGGATGATTGAAAATATAACGAACCGCAAAATTTCCGCCGCCGCACTCCAAGCTTCCGAATCTCAATTAAGAAAACAAGCCGCCCAATTGCAAGAAGCCTACGAAAAGCTACAAAACGCTCAAATCCAATTAGTTCAATCCGAAAAGATGTCGAGTCTCGGTCAGATGGTGGCTGGCATCGCACACGAAATAAACAATCCAGCAACTTTTATTAACGGCAATATTTGTCATACATACAACTATTTTCATGATTTAATAGAACTCTTAAGTCTCTACCAGGAATGCTACCCGTCCCCAGTGCCTCAGATTGCTGAAAAAGTTAAGGAGTTAGAGTTAGACTTTCTGAAGGAAGATTTGCCAAAAATGCTAAATTCCATGAGAGTAGGAGTAGAAAGAATCAGTAATATTGTGTTGTCGCTGCGGAACTTTTCGCGACTGGATGAATCAGAAATGAAGTTGGTAGACGTGCATGAAGGAATTGACAGTACACTGTTAATTTTGCAGCACAGATTGCATCAGGCAAGTATAAAAAACGGGATTGAAATTATTAAAGAATACGGAAAAGTATCCAAAATTTACTGTTGTGCGGGTCAGTTAAACCAGGTATTTCTAAATATTATCAGCAATGCGATCGACGCTCTAGAAAACCAACCGGAACCTCGGACGATCGTGATTCGCACCCTCATGAAAAAAGCTGGTTTGAAAAGCCACAGTAAAAACCAGCTCAGTGATTGCGATCGCATTGTAATTTGCATCGCCGACAGTGGCCCGGGAATGAGCGAAGAGGTTCGCAAGCGACTATTTGACCCGTTCTTCACCACCAAGCCCGTAGGGGCTGGAACTGGCTTAGGATTATCCATCAGCCATCAGATTGTGGTAGAAAAACATAAGGGAAGCCTGCGGTGCATCTCAGCGCCCGGACAGGGAGCGGAATTTTGGATTGAAATCCCCTGCTGAGCGATCGTCCATTAATCTAAAAGTTTCAAGATATAACTTTGAACTAACAGCCGGGAAGTCCCTCTGTGTATTTAGAGGGAATAAATCTGAGCGTAAGCGAAGTACCCCGAATAAATCACAGCAGGGATGTCCAGAAGCGTCGGTCGTCGCGGACGTAGACCGACAATTATATTTGAATTAGTGTTGTATTTTCGGCACAGGTTAACTATACTATAATAAGGTCGAAAAAAGGAAGTTTCTAATGCAATTAACGTACAAATACCGCATCAAACCCACAAAAGCTCAGTTAGTAACCATCGAAAAACATCTAGAACTCTGTCGTAGACAGTACAATTATCGACTGGGCGAAAGATTTAGATGGTGGGAGTCCACGAGAACCCCAATCAATGCTTGTCCTTTAACTGCATCTATAGTCCCTGTTGAGGAGATTTACCAAAACATCCCCTTAACTAGAACGCAAACTAGGGATGGCAGGAAAAAGGATGAATTGGGCAATCCTCTGACCTTGAAGGGTGATGTTTTTTCAAACATTGAGGGCGGTTACGTTCAATGGCAAACGATACAGCTAGCCGACTTGAAAAACACTAAGAAACTACTTCCTGAATATAAGAACTTGGATTCTCAGGTTTTGCAGGATGTGGTTAATCGAGTGGAAACTTCTTTCTCGAATTTTACAACACCGGACAAAAACGGAAATCGTAGGGGAAAACCTAAGTTTAAAGGTTTTCACTACTACAAATCTTTTACTTACGCTCAATTAGACAATCTTGATATTGTCAAGGATGAGCAAAATAGAATTTGTATTGACCTTGCAAAAATAGGTCAAGTGCCGATGGTATTTCATCGTTCAATACCCCAAGGTTTCAAGGTTAAGACGGGAACAGTTATTAGAGAAGCGGATGGGTGGTATATCTCCCTAACTCTAGAAGATAAAACGGTTCCAGTAACGGTTGTAGAAATTCAACCGACCGAAGAAAACAGTCTCGGTATCGATCGGGGAATCACCAATTATGTCTATCTTTCCACTGGCGACAGAATCGAAAATCCCAGGTTTTTGAGGAAATCTGCCGAGAAGCTAGCAAGACTTCAATCGAAACTGGCTAATAGAGTCAAGAATTCTAAACCTTGGCAAATTATCAAGAGCAAGATTTCCCAACTCCATCAATTTGTAGTCAGGGCAAGGCTGGATTTTCAATTCAAAGCAGCGCATGAACTTTTTGACAAGTGTGATGTTTTGATTGTTGAAGATTTGAGTATAAAGAATCTAACTAGACGCGCCCAGCCTAAAACTGATATTGAAAATGGCAATTTGGTTTATTTGCCAAATGGTCAAGCTGCTAAAAGTGGACTGAACAAATCAATGCTTGACGCTGCTCACGGTAAATTCGCCAGCGTCCTCAAATATATTGCTTGGAAATTAGGTAAAAGCGTTTTATTTATCGACCCCAAAGGAACTTCTCAGTATTGTTGGAATTGCCTCAATAAAGTACCGAAGGAATTGTCGGATCGGTGGCATTCTTGTCAGTGTGGAGAATCTTTGGATCGAGATGAAAATTCAGCCAAGCTTATCAAAAAGATTGGACTGGATTACCAAAGTGGCGGGGGAACTTCGTCACTCAAAAAAGCCTTTGCAAAAAAGGAAAAAGAAGCCTGCGGTCTAACTGTACTCAGTTGACCGTCAGGTTAGTTCACTTCCCAATTGCCGTCGGTGCTTGAGTTATCAGGGTTTTGAATTAACCGCACTCAGAGGCCGGAACAAATCGCACTCAGCGGTGTGCTAATCTGCAGCCCTTATTCGCTAGGCAATTATGCTGAAAAAACTACCTTTATCCTGGTCTCGCTACATTCCAGCCGGGTTGACGCTGGGTTTGGGTGTGGGACTGTCGCTTCTGACATTCGCCTTGGTTTGGGACTGGGAAGACAAGCGCCGCGACTACGAAATGCACCGCCGCATTGACGATATTTCGATCGGCATCGAACGCCAGCTTAACTCCGACTTAGATACTGTTCTCGCCCTCAGCGACTACATGAAAGCCTTCAGCGCCGTCGAGCGTTCCTCTTTTGCTCGGTTTGTCGCCCGTCCCCTATCCGTCCACCCCAGCCTGCAACTCCTGGCTTGGGCCCCCCGTGTCCCCAATTCCCAGCGGCGCGACTACGAAACTAAAGCTAGAAGCGAAACCGATCCCAGCTTCGAGATTACAGAGCGCGGCCCGCGAGGAGAACTCCGCAAGGCCCTCCAGCGTTCCGAATACTTCCCGGCTTTCTACGTCGAACCACCAGCCGGAAACGAGACAGTATTAGGCTTTGACCTCGCCTCCCACCCAGAAATCCGCCTCGCGCTCGATCGAGGGCGCGATACAGGAGAAATGATTGTCACCAACTACATCGGCTTAACTCAGGGCAATTCCCCGGAACAGGGCCTTTTGGCTATAGTTCCGATTTACGAAAACAGCAGTAAACCGACTACCCTGGAATCCCGTCGCCAACTGCTACAAGGATTTGTTCTGGGCGTATTTCGAGGCAAAGATATTTTCCAAACCTCTTTAAAAGGACGCAATACCGACTACCTCAATATTTATCTCGTTAGCGAGGCTCCAGACAAGCAAGAAGCAGGGTCGCTGTTACCGCAAACGGGGAACCCGGTTCTCAAAAATCTCCCTGCTGAGCGCCAAATTCAGCAATTTGCGGTGCAGTTCCAATCCGCCAGCCAACAAGTGCTTCCAGCATCAGCCGCTGCGAAACCCTCTCTCCTACAAAACTGCCCGATTCTTGACAATCCAGGCCCGAACTATACAGCTTGCAGAAGGCGGCTGAAAATTAGCGGCCGCCAGTGGTCTATGTACGTGTCGGCAACGCCGGAAATTCGCAGGCTTCGCAAGCACTGGCGCTCTTGGGGAACTCTGACGATGGGGATGCTGTGGACTCTGATTCCGGTGACATATATGCTGACATCTTTGAGCCGGACGGCCCAAATCGAAAAGCTAGCCCGAGAAAGAATTCGCCAAGCCGAACAGTTGCAGGCTGCTTACCTACAGTTGGAACTCGAACAAGCTAAATCCGAGCAATTGCTGCTAAACGTTTTGCCCGCAGCGATCGCCCTGCGTTTGAAGGACAATGAACACAATATCGCCGAAAGTTTTGCGGAAGTAACTGTGATGTTTGCCGACATTGTGGGGTTTACAGAACTTTCGTCGAGAATTTCAGCGACGGCGGTGGTGGAAGTGCTCAACGATATTTTTTCCGCTTTTGACCACTTGGCCGATCGCCACGGTTTGGAGAAAATTAAGACTATTGGTGACGCTTACATGGTTGTCGGCGGTTTGCCTACACCCCGAGACGATCACGCCGAGGCGGTTGCGAACATGGCGATCGATATGTTGCACGAAATTAGGCTGCTGAGTTTAGAACATTCGGAACCTTTCAGCATTCGGATCGGGATTAGCAGTGGCCCTGTCGTTGCCGGCGTTATCGGCTTAAAAAAGTTTATTTACGACCTCTGGGGCGACACAGTAAATATTGCTTCGCGCATGGAATCCCACGGGATTACCGGCTGCATTCAAGTCACCGCCGAAACCTACGAGATATTAAAAGATAAATATACTTTTCAGAAGCGCGGCGCCATTCAAGTTAAGGGCAAGGGATACATGGTTACTTATTTGCTAACTGGGAAAAAAGATTATTGACTGAAAGCATCCAGGGTACAAGCCCCCGGATTCATTCCAACGCGCAGACTCAGGACCCAGAAATAAAAAACCTGTATCCGATCGACAAGCCCCCGAATTTATCCGTGGGGTCAATGCTTCAATTCTAAAATCTAAAATCTAAAATCTAAAATCTAAAATCGATTGACCCAGCCCAAAAACGGATACAAGACTCCGAATCCGCGATCGACTAAGACTTGCGATCGCCAAGCTAAAATAGTGTAAGCTCAAGGTATTCTATCACCCCTGCACCAAAAAAAGGAAAAACCATGACGACGCTGCTAATTCAAACCGAAAGCGTCCCACTGACGGTCAATTTCCCTGCGATTCAATCGATGACTGTTGAACAGTTTTATGAATTCTGTCTAGTTAATCGCAATTTGAGAATTGAGCGTACAGCCAGTGGGGAAGTCATCATTATGTCACCCGCCTTTTCAGATACAGGGAATCGAAACAGTAAGATTGCTCAGCAACTTGGGAACTGGGCAGAACAAGATGGCACAGGTGAAACGTTTGACTCTAGTGCAGGCTTTACCTTGCCGAATGGAGCAACCCGATCCCCCGATGCCTCATGGATTAAACTAGAGCGCTGGAATGCCTTAACTGAAGAACAAAAAGCCTCATTCGCACCGATTTGTCCAGACTTTGTGATTGAATTGCGGTCGGCTAGTGACACTCTCAAGGGATTGGAAAACAAGATGCAAGAATATATTGAGAACGGTGTATCGCTCGGCTTTTTGCTCGATCGCAAAAATAGAAAAGTCTACATCTACCGTCCCGATCGCGAACCTGAAATCTTAGATAATCCTGAAACAGTCAGCGCCGATCCAGAGTTACCGGGATTTGTCTTGCGGATGGCAAAAATCTGGTGATTTAGAGCGTTATACCATACTCAAAGACATCAATTCATCTGTCATTTCAAAATTCGCCGTCACACTTTGCACATCGTCTAAATCTTCCAGTGCATCCATTAACTTAAGGAGCGATCGAGCTTTTTCAGGAGTGTCTATTTCCACTGTATTGCTGGGAATCCAGCGATTTTCCGACTGCAAAACAGCAAAATCTTTTTGTTTCAAAACATCAGCCAGTTGTTCCAAATTAGCCACACTTGTAAATACCTCTGCACCTTCAGTATCCTCATCAATTAATATCAAATCATAAGATTCCGCAGCCGCCTCTAGCGACGCTTCAAACAATTGTTCCTCATCAATCGGGCCGCGTACCGTACAAACCCCTTTGTGGTCAAACATCCAGCCCACACAACCAGTTTCGCCCAGGTTGCCACCATTTTTAGTAAAAGCTTCTCGCAAGTCAGCCGCCGTGCGGTTGCGGTTGTCTGTCAGCGCTTCAATCAGAATAGCAACCCCGCCAACGCCGTAACCTTCGTAGCGAATAGCTTCTAAATCCGAACTTCCCCCGGCTAAGCCAGCACCTTTGGCGATCGCCCTTTCTATGTTTTCATTAGGAATACTCGCCGCCTTCGCTTTTTCTATAGCCGTCCGCAGTTGAAAATTGCCAGCGGGATCGGGAACTCCGCTGCGGGCCGCGACAATAATTTCGCGAGATATTCTAGCAAAAACCTTGCCTTTAACGGCATCAACTCTAGCTTTTTGGCGTTTAATATTCGCCCACTTACTGTGTCCTGCCATACCGATTTAAGCTTTTCGATTTAAAATGTGCGATCGAGATCGAATAAACGTAGGGTGTGCACTGCGCACCTTACACACATAGCATAAAATGCGATTTTTCGCACGAATCTCAACTTTAATTAAACCGGATCACGGTTTCAGAGTCAGTCAGGTGAGAAGTATCGCCATTAAGTGCGATCGACCATTCTCCCTCATCCCGCACCACTTTCACCAAACAGCACAAAGAAGCGTTAATTTCCGTTTCAGCACAGGCAGCCAGCCCGATCGCAGTTCCTAAAACCGACGCACCGTGACCTACTAATAACATATCCTCGGGAAACTCTGCCGCGAGGCGTTTAGCAGTTTCCCCCGCCCTTTTGAGACAAGCTTCCCCAGTTTCGGGATAATTAGCAATACCGCCTTTGTAGGAAGCATCAATCCTGGGAAAGCGGCTGCACAAAGCTTCGACGGACTCAGTTTCCGGCATTTCTGTCATCCATTCAGGATTCAGCCATTCGCACAATCCCCAATCTAGTTTAATTGACAAATCGAGAGCTTCTGCCGCATGATTTGCTGTTTGGACAGTTCGCAGAAAAGGGGAAGCAAAAATATGAGAAATTCCTTCACCTTTGAGGCGATTGGCGAGTTGTTTAGCTTGAACGTGACCGTCTTCGGAAAGGTGAGGATCGTAGCGGCGTTCTGCGGTGAGAAACCAGTCGGGGTGAACGAAGTCGATGCGGTTTCCGTGTCGTGCGATCCAGACTGTTTGTGGCATGAGTTGGTTTGAGTTTTGCTTCTAGGTGTAATATTATATCAAAGTTTGGTAATTTGATTTGTTGCGAAGCTATTGATTTGATTTTTTTTAACCGCAGATGCACGCAGATAGACGCAGATGGATCGTGGATTGGGTAAGGGGTGATGGGGTGCGATCGTATTTGTTAGTTCTCCCTTATAGTTTTACCAATCTTGATTCTAAAGCTAAATTAACTATTCTTTCTAAAGAAGTGGATTCGTCACTTTTTCCAATTATCTTGAAATAGTATGTTATGGACATCGCTAATGGCGAACCGTGACGGTAGCTTCGTCCATACTTGCTCACATAAGATGCCAAATTATTCATAACATAATTGTCTCTGTATGCTGGATCGTTCACAAATCTATCCCTGGCACCTAATGCCCTATAGGAGGTATCAGGCATTAACTTAGCTGAAGGAGAAACCAGACCCAGCTTGTACTCACTCTCATTAATCATTATGCCAATTCCCTTGCGAATATAACCTGTATCTGTGACTATTTCCCAATTCGTCCAAATTCTCATTCTAGCTAGGATTTTATTATTGTTGTATCCTCTGGGAAGTGGGAGCCATAAAAACATTGCAGGGCTATTTCGTCTGGGATCAAATCTAAATTCAGCAATCAATTTATTTTTACCTAGACCATACTTAATACTACTAGAGTCAGTAAGTTCCTTGACCCGTCTATCACAGCCTAGAATCTGTCTGCGAACGCTCAAAACTCCTTCGCGTTCAGTTTCATTACATTGCTTGATAAATTTTAAAAGCAACCTTGGCGGTTCAGATAGAGTTTCGTTGCTGTATTGTTCTCGATATGTAATCTCTACTCGCGCAATATGTTCGGCATCTACATCTTTCAATTGTAAATATAATTTTTCCCCGTCAGGAACGATCGCAAATTGCAAAAACTGAAAAAATAGCCCGTGATACTTCCTGTCTGTAAAATTATCCCTGTGAAATTTGGGCGCAATTGCTATTAATCGAACGGGTTGAGCGTAATCCACGCGATCGGCAAAAGGTTTGTGTTCTAACAAAGCATCGTAATAACGGGTTAACTGCTGAACGACATATCTATCTTCGCCGTTTTTCAACTCCAGCACAACTAACCGTTTATTCTCGTCCACCGCTATAATATCGCATCTTTGCTCGTTGACCGTGAATTGCCGCTTGATGACTGTCAAACCGAGCAAACTTTGCAAGTGAACTTCGACAAAATCTTCTAACGCTTCTTCACTTGCAAATTCCCACCCCGACCCTGTTTTCCTCAATGCGGCGCTGCTTAGCATTTTGACAATTCTTAAAGTCTTTAACCAATTTTACCACTAATGTCTGTAGTCCGCCGGGGGTTTAAATAAACCTCGATCGCCCTGACAGCTTCCCAGCCATCCCGCCAGACAATCGCCTTTAAGTGGGAGCGCTATAATAGTAACTATTCGACACTCCCATCTCTTGACAAATCATTAAAAATATGCTTATAAGTGAAAGCGATCGCGCTACCATTCGCTCAGTCGTAGAACAGCAACTACAAGCATTTCAAAAAGACGATGCTGCTGGGGCTTTTGCCTTCGCTAGTCCCGGAATTCAGCAGCAGTTTCGCACAGCAGAAAACTTTATGAACATGGTAAAAATTGCTTATGAAGCTG
Source organism: Microcoleus sp. AT9b-C3 (assembly GCF_036705485.1). Classification (NCBI taxonomy): domain Bacteria; kingdom Bacillati; phylum Cyanobacteriota; class Cyanophyceae; order Oscillatoriales; family Microcoleaceae; genus Microcoleus; species Microcoleus sp. AT9b-C3. Next base: position 57,182 of record NZ_JAUBUR010000033.1, read on the forward strand.
TTTACCGTCCGCGCTCGGTATTATTTGAAAACCTCACCACTGTAGAAGGGATTCCCGCTCAGTCGGTGCTGTTGCTGGACTCCGAAGGCATCCCAATCCGAGCCATTTATCTCATGGAAAAACAGTTTGATAAGAGTTGGCGAATTAATGGCTGTTATTTGGTTTCCATAACAGCATAATAAATTAGGCTTACTTTTATGCTGAGCTTTTTTTGCTAACTCGCAGCATTTTATTCCCGCCTTTTTGAAACTCATAAGGAGCCTCTTGAATTTCTACACTAAAACTTCTCTTTTTCAATTCTGTGATAATCGGATTTAAGTGCTCTGATTCCTCACCGCTAAAACTCTGCAACAGAGGAAATACCCGGACTTCCGTCGCAACCCGACACATTTCTGTAATTGCTTCTAGATGAAATTTTTCGGAAAGCAGGTGAGAATAAGCAAATAAGAAATGGCTGCACAAAGCTAAATCGAATTGACAGTTCTCGAAAGGCAAAACTGGCAGCTCAGCATTCAGGTAGCGACCTTGCTGCAAACCTGATGGAAAATCTTCTAAAAATTCCTGCATCGTCTTCATTCGCACTTCGCCTAGCTGGTACGGCGATTCAAAATTATTCCACAGGTAGCCGTCTAAATTGGCCTTAACACCGTCAATCACAGTTTGATATGTTTCTTGGATGCGATCGCCAATTTCCACCGCAGTAAACTGATAAACTGGATCGCAAGAAATTACGTTTTTACCTTGGCGAGTCATTTCGGCATTGAAACTTGCCGGGCCGGCGGCACAATCAAGAATGTTTAGCTTGAGGTCACTTGATGTCAAGCTAAACATTCCTATGTATTCATCCAAGCAGCGTCCCCAGGGAATTACTTGATCCAGTTTTAGCGACACTTGTATTTGTCCTGCAGAGAGAATTATTTAACATAATACTTCAAATCACGGTGTTTTTTTCCTATCTCCTTTCTGTGGCGGGTTGATTTGTATTCCGAGTTATGTATGAAGAATTTTGCTCAAACGAGCTCGTAATCCTGACAACAGTTGGCGGGCTTTACAGTTTCTTTACAAACAAGGGGCAAAATAGTTAAGTGCGATCGCACAATTTTTATGCTTGCACCTGTGGATTTTTGAGCGAAGCGAGGCTACACTGGACAGCAGGGAAAATGAACTAAAATCAACTAGCTAAATGGCTCTTGTTCAATGGCAGGCTGCCACCAGGGAAGAAAGATGAAACATACCATTCAAACCGCTACAAGTCTGAGTTTGTCAGCACTCCTGGTGCTATTGAGTTCGCTGCCCAGTATAGCTCAGTTGCCTGCCGTCAGAACTCCTGGAGCCACTCCTACCCCAAATCGACCCAGAGTACCGCCGCCACCTCTTCCGGGTTCGAGTTTGCCGCCGAGCGGCAATTCTGGTTCCCTGACACAAGAAGCAGCTTATACTTTAGGGTCGGGCGATCGCATTGCTTTAGAGATATTCGGCGTCCCTGAATTCAGCAAGGAATATCAAGTGTTAGTTGACGGGACGCTCAATTTGCCCATCATTCGCAGCGTCTCAATTCAAGGGTTGACGCTGCAACAAGCTGCTAATGTGATTACCCAGCGATACGAACCCTTCATCAATGTTCCCGTTGTTACCGTAACTCTGGTCGTCGCTCGCCCCCTAAATATAGGTCTTGCAGGTGAAGTTACTCGCCCGGGTTCCTACAAGATTAATCCCACTAGAGAAGGAGGAGGAGTAAAATTCCCGACTTTGATGGAAATGCTGCAACTTGCACAAGGGGTGACATCAGGAGGAGATATGCGAAATGTCCAAATTCGCCGTCCCCGCAGAGGCGGGCCGGAGCAAGTTACTACTGTTGATTTGCAGGATTTTTTAGACACGGGAAATTTGCGTCAAGATGTCACCATTCGAGATGGAGATACAATTTTTGTACCGACAGCAAGGGCCCTGAATACTCAAGAAGTTCGTCAAAGAGCCAGTGCTAATTTTTCCGCTGATATTACTAAACCAATTGGCGTGGTAATTGTCGGGGAAGTAAACCGGCCGGGGCCTTATACTGTATTTGCTTCGGATGTGCGATCGAGCAACCAACAAACAGAGTTGAGTTTTGTATCTATCGACCAACAGCAAGGAGCAGTTGTGGGCTTACCAACAATAACTAGAGCACTGAAAATTGCTGGTGGTATCACTACAGAAGCTGACATTCGCCGCGTGCAAATCCGCCGCCGAGTCAGAGGTGGCAATGAACAAACTATCATGGTAAATCTCTGGGACTTGCTGCAAAAAGGCGACTCAACTCAAGATATTTTGCTGCAAGAAGGAGATAGCGTAATTATCCCGACAGCAGCTACTGTAGACTTAGCTGAAGTTTCTCAAGTAGCAAATAGCAGTTTTTCTCCGAACGCGATTAGCATCAATATTGTAGGAGAAGTAATTAGGCCTGGGGCTTTGCAGGTGCGGCCTAGTACATCCCTGCACCAAGCTTTACTGACCGCAGGCAGTTTCAATCAATTGCGGGCTAAAAAAGACAGAGTGGAGCTATTGCGATTGAACCCCAACGGTACTGTTTCTCGCCGCACGATCGAGGTGGATTTTGCTCAAGGGTTGAATCCTAATAATAACCCCACTCTGCGCAACGACGATGTGATTCTGGTAGCGCGATCGGGGTATGCTAGGGTAGCAGACAATATCAACAGTTTCTTGCAGCCAATAACAGGAGTAGCAACTGGGATCAGCGCTGTTAGCGGTGTTTTTACTGGGTTTCAAACAACTATCAACGCTTTTGAAAACTTATTTTTGGGAGGAGATTTCCAGCGGCGAAATCAGCTCAGACAGCTTCGCGAACAACGTGAAGACAGACAGCTAGACAGAGAGCTACAACGTGAAGACAGACAGCGGCAAGCTGAAGACAGATTGCTGCAACTTGAAGACAGACGCTTGCAACTCGAAGACAGACAGCGACAAATCGATCTTGACAATCGGCGACTCGAGATCGAGCAGCAGCAACTTCAGCTCCAAAATCAGCAGCCGCAGCAAATTCAGCCAACTACTCCTTGATAAGACTCGGGCGTTGGGCGTTGCTGATTTACGGTATGAAACGTTAAATATGCCCGTCATAGAAACCAGTATCCACAAAGCTTTTGGATTTTCAAGTGATTTTTTTCATACCCTGATTAAGCAACGCCGAAAGGTATAAGTTCCCACATCAACAAAGGTAAAGGTTCGATTGACATGGTTCCCCTTTGTCGATGTGCCACACTACATCAATCATGAGAAATTTTTTGTATTCGGGAAAATTAATCAATCTTTTGCCTGCAACAACTGTGGCTGCAAAACCTGATTTAATTTGCCGCTGCGAAACCCTTCCAAATCCAAAGTCGCGTACACAAAACCAAACTCCTGAAACACCGCGACTAATGCAGGCAAATCCGTATTTACCACAAAATCCTGAATCTCCTCTGCGGGTAACTCAATCCGCGCCGTATCTCCGTCCGATCGCACTCGCAAATTTTTCAGTCCCAACTGTCGCAAATACCGTTCGGCGCGCCCCACTCTTTGCAACTTTCCAACGGTGATTTCTTCGCCGTATGGAAAGCGCGAACTCAAACAAGGTTGAGCCGGTTTGTCCCACCAAGGCAAACCCAATTCTTTTGCCAATTGTCGCACTTCCAATTTAGTCATGCCTACTTCGGCTAATGGCGATCGCGCGCCGCGTTCCTTCGCAGCCTGAATTCCGGGACGGTAATCCTTTAAATCATCACCATTAACCCCATCCACCACGTAAGGATAACCCTTTGCTAGTGCTAGGGGTTTCAAAGTATCGTGCAGTTCGCTTTTGCAGAAATAGCAGCGGTTAACCGGGTTAGAAGTGTAATTGGGATTTGCCATTTCCTGAGTTTCTACTTCCTGATGGGCAATGCCAATTTCTGCTGCTTGAATGCGGGCATCTTCTAAATCTTCTGGCAGTAAAGACGGGGAAACAGCAGTAACTGCCAAAGCGCGATCGCCCAACACATCAAAAGCGATTTTTGCCACCAAAGTGCTGTCAATTCCGCCGGAGTAGGCAATCAAAGCCCGTTCCATCTGTGCGAAAATATCTTTTAATTGTTCGAGTTTTTCTACTAACATAATTTCAACTTTTTGTTACCAACAGAGAAGTAAGAAAGCAAACTAAAGAAAGCAAGGATGAAGAAAGCATATCTCGATCGGCTTCCCTTCTTCCCTTGAACCTGTTCCTTCTTCCGACGGACATCGGACTTCTAATGCTATTCTGGATCGATACCGAGGGCTGCCAATCGAGCCAAAAGTTCTTGATTTCGCTGTCTTTCCTGTTCCAGCAGCGTCTCGGCTAACTCTTTGTCTTGCTGTTGGCGATCGGCTCGCTGGCGTTCATTTTCTGCTCGCTGGCGTTCATTTTCTGCCCGCTGGCGTTCATTTTCTGCCCTTTCTTCCGGCCACAAAAGCAGTTCTCCGGCCGCCGTCCACCAGCGCAGCCAATATCCCGTTCTACCTTCGCGAGTTCCCTGCCACACACCCAAAAATAGATTTAATCCAGGTATTAAATAACGGCCGTTTTCATCAGGATTTTGATTGTCATAACGATCTGATTCAAGCGCATAAACTTCTATTCGGCCTGTATGCGGGCGAAAAATGACATAGCGAGGAACTTTGATTACTTGTTCGTAAAAAAACCACTTGCCGATTTCTTCTGTGTGTTCTACAGAGTATTCATCGCCGTAAGTAGCTGATAGAAATTCCATCACTACAAAAGGGACTGTTCCTTCGGTATGAGGGGTGTAACTGCGGCGGGGATAGTTGTGAGGCCAAGGTTGCACCGGCTGCACGTACATCCAGTCTGGGGCTTTGCAAATAGTGCGATCGTCCACTGCAGCGCACAAAGCAAAATTAGAAACTATTAGTGCGTCTTGCATTAGTTCCGGGGAATCCACTACCGACTGGCGCAAAGCGTTAGAGATTAAAGGATGTTCTATATTTTCCACGGGGTCGTCTGGTAGGATGAAATCATCGGGTAGCAGCGGCCAAGTAATCTTGAGCTGCGATATCGGTTTGTGAATTACAGTATTCATAAGTCACCTCATTTTACCAATAAAAATTATAGTTTTAGTCGAGATTGGTACTCGATTACCTTCTCTATATCTTAGCGCGCTAAGTCGATAATAAAATTGTTTGTAGTGAGGATTTTAGTCTTCACTACAAACAATTACCCTGAAGGTGCGGAATGCGCTTTTTAAAATTCCCTACGGGAAAATATGCCGATCGCAATTGACAGCAGCAGCACCACATACAGCAAACCGTAGCCAGCATCTGTAATCAAACCTGCCAAGTAAGGAACTTGTCCGTAAACAGCATCGTTTCTCAAATTGAATCTGGCTAAATCCGGCAAAACCAGATAAAGTCCCATCATCAATTGTTCAAGGCCAGGATTTTTAGTTAACTTACCCAAAGCCACTAAATCCCGCGTCGAATGTCCCATTAAATAAACGCCAAATGTCAGTAAAGTTCCCAGCAGCGAACTGCTAAAAACCCCAAATAATATCCCGACACCAGCCATGAGACAGAGCTCAAACCAGACAAACAACGAAGCGATTAAAATGCTTTCCAAAGGGAAAGGAATGCGGCTCAAACTCAGAATAGCCAGATAGATAACAGTCATTGCTGCTACAAGCACCGCCAGCACCGCCGACAGCCCTAAGTGCTTGCCCACAATTAACTCCGCCCGACTTATCGGCTTAGCAACTAACAGATAAACAGTCCGCTTTTCAATTTCTTTGTTGACCAGTCCGGTAGCCACAAAGACTGTGGCAATTAGACCGAGGAGGCTCATAGCAGCCAAACCGATATCTAAGATGATTTTCTTCTCGGTTGTCGCCGCCAATTCCGGTATCAACCGTACCGATGCGCCCATCAACAGAGCAAAAATAATAATTAAGTAAAGGATGCGATCGCGAATTACTTCCCAAAATACATTGGTCGCAACTGTCAAGATTCTTCTCAAATTCATCTAGTTATTAACCCGCTGAAAACTTTCGCCATACTTTAGTGTAAGGAAGAGGGAAGAAGGAAGAGGGAAGAAGGAAGAGGGAAGAAGGAAGAGGGAAGAGGGAAGAAGGAAGAAGGAAGAAGGAAGAGGAAAGAAGGGAGAGGGAAGAAAGAGGATTATTTTCCATCTCAGACTCTCAGACGCTGCCACTCTCAGGCTCTCCCACTCTCCCGCTATACCGATCGCAATTAGTTAACAGAGACAGAATTAAACTTGACTGTCCCCCGCCGTTCCATCTTTTTTCTGTCCGGGTTGAGAGCGTTTGATCGCATCGCAGGTTACAGTCGCCCTATTGCCTATATTGAACACCTCGCAAGATTTGGTAAACGAATATATTTCCGGTCTAAAAACCAGCCCCAGCCAAGTTGCCTGCATCTCTAACTGATAGCGGGAATCTCCTTGGACGATCGAAGTTTTGACATCCCACCTCGCATCTTCTGCGACTACCCCAGTTGTTATTAAGGCTTGATTCCGCAGAAAAAATCGCTCGTTGTCAATATCTATTAACATCTGTTCTACCTGCGCCCACGGTTTTGTGCGGGCTTCATTTCGCAAGTATCCCTCCATTGCATTGAGGATAACAACTCCTCGGGAGCGATTAATAGTTGGCCGTTGAAATGTCACCACATAATCGCTTTGCCTCAAATCCTGAGATAAAACGCTCGGATACTGTCGTATCCAACCTTGAATTAAAAAGTGAAAAGCAAACCAACAGGAAAATAGCAGGTGAACTAGAGTAATGATCAAAAACTGAGGGCGTACCAACGACCTGATACCTTCCCGTTTTGACTCGCTATTCCAAACCTCTATTATAGCAAGAACTACTACTGCTATCAGTGGGCCGGATATCCACGCTATTTCCTTCCTATCTGACGGCAATCTTACCAGCAACCACAAGCCAATTAAGATGCTTGTCACCCACGGACTCAGACTTACTCCTTTAATCACAAAAGGTTGCTGACTGGTCAGCAAACCCATTGAAAGTGTAAAAAATAACCAGCTCATATCAAAAAGCAGAGTTCTCGTCCGCCAGTCAGTGACTGCCGCCACTGTCAGCAAAGCTAAAAAGATGCTGAGTAGTAAAGGAGTCTTCCAGTGAACAACTTTAGGCGGAATCATCGCCTTTTGGATTTTTTTATTGGTTTCCCAAAGGTTGTTCGTCAGCTTAGTGAGTTGCTGAGTGACATCAAAAAATTGCTTCATCATAAATTTCAATAGACGCTTTGCAAAAACAACACGGTTAAAATAACGACATTGCTAACAGTGTGGGCGATTAAAATTCCCCCAAACTGGGTAGTTACCTGAAAAGTTCTTTTGGGGGCACGGCGGGTGAGGGTTTGTGGTCCTAAAAACTGAGGTTTGGAAGCTTTTTTATTGCCGGAAACCATGTTTTCTATGAATTCTAATCCCTGCCATTTAGCTAGAAAAGTTACTGCTAATACTGAGAGTGCTATCAGAGTTATTGGAGCGTAAACATTATCCCCACGTCCTAATAAAATATAACCGATAAGCTGTTCCCGCAATTCTTTGCTAAGAACGCTTTCAATCCCGAAGAAAACTAACCAGCCTACGCAAGTGCAAGATAGATTGAGGATGGCTGTATATTCAATGCTGGTTTTGGGACCGAGTTTAAGTAGTTTTTGCAAAAACCACGATTCGATCGCGATCGCCAAAAACATAATTAAAATTTGAACCAAAACAGTCCGAAATGGGAAAACACTCGCAATCATAAGCCTTTAGGTATATCAGTCCGTGTTAAATTTTAATTGTACAGCACAAACGCAATAATCTTAACCGGAGGTTTGAACACCTGATTGCGTTAAATCGCTGCTTAAAAGATTGGGTGTTAGAACTTATCGTATAATCGGTTGAGATCCGCCAACAGAATGGAAAAATTAAACATTCAAGGCGCGCGATCGAATACCCACCCCGATACAGACTCAAACAACTGCTGATTATGGTAAGGAATGGCATTGGTATTCGGACAGCCTCATCCCGGTCGGAACGGGCCGCGGGTCAGATTCACGTCTACGACGGCGCTGGTAAAGGCAAGTCTCAAGCAGCTTTGGGAGTAGTGTTGCGGTCGATCGGGCTGGGTATCAATTCAGACTCGCCCACGCGAGTCTTGTTGCTGCGCTTTCTCAAAGGCCCCGGCCGCTCCTACGACGAAGACGGGGCAATAGAAGCCTTGCAACGGGCGTTTCCCCACTTGATCGACCAAGTGCGTACCGGCAGAGCCGAATATTTTGGGACCGAAGCAATCACCCGCTTCGATCGCGCCGAAGCTCAGCGAGGCTGGGATATCGCCAAAGGAGCGATCGCCAGCGAACTCTATTCCGTCGTGGTACTAGACGAACTAAACCCCGTATTGGACTTGGGTTTGCTGCCAGTTGACGAAGTAGTCCAAACCCTCAAAAACAAACCAGAATATTTAGAAGTCATCGCCACAGGCCGAGCGGCCCCGGAAGCTTTGCTGGAGATTGCCGACTTGCATTCAGAAATGAAGCCCCACTATCACCCCGCAGCGGCAGAGCATCATATTTCGGGTATCGAAATATACACCGGAGCGGGGAAAGGCAAGTCTACAAGCGCTTTGGGCAAAGCTTTGCAGGCAATAGGTAGGGGTATCAGTCAAGACCAATCTCACCGAGTGTTAATCGTGCAGTGGCTAAAAGGTGGCACCGGTTATACAGAAGATGCGGCGATCGCAGCTTTGCGCCAAAGCTACCCGCAGCTAGTAGACCACCAGCGGTGCGGCCGAGATGCTATAGTTTGGCGGGGGCAACAGCAAGAGCTAGACTGCATAGAAGCAGAACGCGGCTGGGAAATCGCCAAATGTGCGATCGCCAGCGGCTGGTACAAAACGATTATTCTCGACGAACTCAATCCCACAGTAGACTTAGAACTGCTGCCGGTAGAGCAGATCGTCGAAGCCCTGCTACGCAAGCCGCGGGATACAGAAATTATTATCACCGGGCGCTGCCACAAACCCCACGCTTACTTTGACTTGGCAAGCGTACACTCCGAGGTATACTGTCACAAACACTACGGCGATCGGGGCGTAGAACTAAAGCGGGGCGTAGACTTTTAAAGCCCGGAGCGGTACTCGGTTCGATCGGGGCCAGAATTATTAAATGACGACCCTGCCTGGAAAACCGGAAATTGCCACAAAGCCTTGTTACCAAGTAACAAATCTCCCAATTTCCCTTGTCTTCCCGATCACCCAGATCTGCCTTTTTTAATCTTTAATTTCCTCCCCTGGACGCGATCCCCGACCGCCAATCCAGAATGGAACATTAAGAATATGAGCCGCGTCTTATTGAGCGTGAGCACCTGAGACAGTGCACCAGGATTATTAAAGGGTGAAGACATTGAATATAAAAGCTTACAAGCAAAAAATCCGCGAGGGAGAAAGTCTAGACAGGGTTAACGCCAGTAGGCTAGACTTGCGGCTGGCAAACAGGTTAAACTACAGCGGAATCCAAACATTCGGTGTTCTAGGCAGTGTCTGTAGTCGCACCAGCGATGACCAACAAGTAGAGGAGTGAAGCTTTATGACAACGTTAACTGACAATTCCGATCAAACTAATTTAAACACTCCGGGACTGGGCCCGGATACAATCTTCGCTGGAGCTGGGGCGGATTTAATTACAACTTCTACCCTCGGCGGCAGTTTAATATTTGGCCAAGGCGATAACGATACTCTGACTTCCGTCGGCCCCAACGATACTCTGTACGGCGGCGAGGACGAAGATTCATTAGTAGCCCAGCGCGAGCGGGCTTTGATGTTTGGCGATGCAGGCAGTGACACCGTAATCGCTCAAAGCCGGAATACGACCCTGTACGGCGGTGCGGGAGAAGACTTGCTCCAAGGTACAGTAGATGGCAACCTCATGTTTGGTAATGAGGGCACCGATACGATGCTCGGAGGCGCCCTCGGAAGAGACTCGCTCTACGGCGGCAAGGACAATGACTCCCTCGGCTTCTTCATCTCCGGCGGCGGCAACAACCTCGGTATTCCCGTCGGGGCAAGCGCCGGTGGCAATGCAGGTAGCAACTTCTTGCGGGGCGACTTGGGCGACGACTACGTTGTAGGTATCAATCAAAAAGATACTCTGTTCGGCGGTAAAGGCAACGACACACTGTACGGTGTGGCCAGCAACAGCTATCTGTCCGGCGACCTTGACAACGATACTTTAGTCATTCGCAACTCTAGCCAGCCGAACCAGTTTGCTCCAGGCAGCTTGGTCACCATTGGCGTTGAGAAAACCACCTTGCTCGGCGGTGCCGGCGACGATTCTCTCGTCGGCGGTATCGCCGAGTTTGAGGCCGGCAAAAACTTCTTGGACGGCGGCGACGGCAACGACACGATCACGGTTTTTGCTACGCAGGATACCGCGTTGGGAGGTGCCGGCGACGACTTCATCTCGTCAGGGACGACGGTGAATGTAACTTTGAGCGGAGGTGCCCAGAGTTCATTTGGAGGCTTCGCGGGTCGCAACTTGCTCGACGGCGGAGTAGGCAATGACACGATCGTTGCAGCTTTTGCGACTGATACAATGATCGGCGGCGAAGGCAACGACAACCTGAGCGGTACCTTTACTAACGCAGCCGGTGGAGATGGCAACGATACTATCAATGCTACGGCTGCCCGTTTTGCTGGTACTGGTACTGCTTTGATTACTCTCGAAGGCGGGCTGGGCAACGATTCGTTAATTGGCTACACCAATCCTGCTCTCAGCAGTTTCACCGTCACCAACCTCTTTAACGGTAGCGAGGGAAGTGACACCCTGATCTTTGGCACTCCGCGCGATCGCGTGATTGGCAACGTTGCGGGTAACGACTTCATCTCCTACGCTAGCGGCGTCAGCTTTACCGGTTTTACAGCGCCAAACTTGATTACTGATACCTTAGGCAGCAACTTCATTATTGGTGGCAACGGCACTGATGTGATCACTACTGGTAACGGGGATGACATCCTGTTCGGCGACTCATCCAATGCTACCGACGCCGCTGGAGGAGCCGGGGACGATACCTTAAATGCCAGTGCCGGAAACGACACGATGCTGGGCGGCTTTGGGAAGGACTATTTGATCGGCGGCGACGGTAACGACTCTCTTGGCGGCGGGCCTGGTGCTGACACGCTGATTGGCGGATCGGGTAATGACAGCTTCTACTACAACAACTTCGGCGAGGGCGCCGTGGGTACTGACCCAGACCAAATCGGCGATTTTACGATCGGACAAGACAAGTTTATCTTCCAAGTCAATGGCTCCAACGGCTTCCCCAACTTGAGGGGAGTGCCAAATACGAATCGACTTTCTTCGCAGGCGTTCTTGGCGCTTGAGAGTGGGACTTACACTAGCCAGTTTGCTCCAGCCGGGGCGGGCGCGACAGAGCCGTTCGTCTTTTATCAGAATGCAGACGGACGACTAGGATTTGACCCTGACGGTATTGCTGGTTCTAACCCAGGCGTTACGCTGGCAATTCTGAATGGCAGACCGGGCATTACGGCTGCTGACATTACCCTGATTTAATTTGGTAAAAGTGGGTGGGGTCGATTCTGAAACATCGCCCTACCAACTCTCAAAACTAATTGTGGTATGTTTCGAGCTGGGGATATCCATCCCTGGCTTTTTTATTGGCATTGGGAATTGGGGATTGGGCATTGGGCATTGAAAGGAAGGGGCCGTTAGCCGATGAATTTTGCCACCCACCATTAATCTTGATAAACCCGCCCCCAACTCAAAGACCATATAATTGACAGATGAGTAAAAGTCGATTATCGTAGCAGACTAATATTCTATTTTGTCCTTCAAAAAAAGTTATCAATAGTGAAACTGCCCAATGGTCATTTAGCAGATTTAGGCAATAAAATAGAATAATATTCTCTAAATCTGAATCACCAAGAAGGAAAAAATAAAGCTATTTTGTTGGCCAGTATGTTAGGCATTACCCTAAAAAATGCTGAAATGCTCAAACAGGCTTTAAAAGAAGCTGCTATCAACGAAGATGTTGTTATTCAAAAAAACACTGAATACGCAACACATTACAACATGAAATTCTGGCTAAAAACCGCAGTAGGTGAATTTCTGATTCTAGCAGCTTGGATCGTCCGCTCAGGTGAAACTTTACCCAGATTAACAAGTTGTTATCCCGTCAAAAAGTGAGGTAAAAACAATGAAAACAATTAAAGACCTAGATATTGTGGCTTTAACTGAAGATTTAGAAGCAACCCATTTTGAAACCCAACAAATCATTAAATTATATAAAGGACAAGTAGGAACAGTCGTGATGGAATTTGATGGCAGTGCTTTTGAGGTAGAATTTTCTCATCAAGATGGCACAACTTATGCAAGGGAAACAATTGCAGCCACAAAATTAATGCTTTTGCATTATGAATTACTAGAATCTGTAGGGGCGGTTCGCCGATGAATTTTGCCACGCTACCAATAATGTTGATAAACCCGCCCTCAGCCAACGAATAAGCCCGATTCAGCATCGTCGCCCAAGCGTTTAATTCAATTAATTCGGAATTTTGGGCGGGGTGGGGGCGGGTTTATGAGATAGTTGATTTTTGGCAATTATGGTTGGTAAAACCCGCCCCTACATAATAAAAAAATCCCGCAAACACATAATTTGCGGGATTTAGTAGGCAGGAAACTTGTAGCGAATACTGTTACTAAGCTCGGTCTACAATCTCTTTTGCTTTATCTTTGAGGTCTTCTTTCAGGTGAATTGCTGATGCTTCATCCTGTTTGGCTTGACCTTCTAATTTATCTTTCTGATTCCCGGTAACTTCGCTAGCAGCTTCTTGGATTTTGCCTTCAATATTCTTCGCTGTGGCTTCGACTCTATTTTCAATGCTCATAATTTTTTATTCTAACTCTACAACTATTAATATATACTTTTAAAGTTGAGTCTATATCCCTCTTTAGATAGATTTGTTATTACCTTTATTTGTCTGTAAAAAGTTCCATTGGAATTTCCACAAGTTTATTTCTCGAAGAAAAACCGGATTTAATGCCGATCGCAGATTTCGGCACTTTAAACTTCTTCGCCAACAGCATGATTAATTCTTGATTGGCTTTACCATCGACTGGCGGCGACTTGAGATGTATTGTGAGGCTGCCGTCTGGTTGCTCTTCGATGCTTTGCTGTTTGGAATTCGGTTTAACTTTGACTGTGAAAATAGTCACACTTCGACTTTCTCTGAATGTTCGATCTTCGTTCCCAAAACTTTCAGGAATTGGGCCAGCCAGTTAGGATGTGCTGGCCACGCGGGGGCGGTGACTAAATTGCCATCGACTACGGCTTCGGTAACTGGAACTTCTGTATATTTGCCGCCGGCCCGGAGTACGTCGGGGCTGCAAGCGGGGTATGCGGTGCAGCGTTTGCCTTCGAGTACGCCTGCTGCTGTTAGAACCTGTAAGCCGTGACAAATAGATGCGATCGGCTTTTTGCTGTTGGCAAAGTAGCGGGTAATTTGCAGCACTTGTTCGTTGAGGCGGATGTATTCTGGGGCGCGTCCTCCGGGGATAATCAAAGCGTCGTAGTCTGCCGGGTTGATTTCGTCAAAAGTCGCGTTTAAAGTGAAGTTGTGACCTGGTTTTTCGCTGTAGGTTTGATCGCCTTCAAAGTCGTGAATTGCGGTGCGAATTGTTTGGCCTGCTGCTTTGTCCGGGCAGACTGCGTGGACGGTATGACCTACCATTTGCAGTGCTTGGAAGGGAACCATTACTTCGTAGTCTTCTACAAAGTCGCCGACTAACATTAAGATTTTTTTGGCACTCATGTTGACAACTCCTGTTATTTTGATTGGGTTAAATAGGATTAAAAAAAATGCGGGACAGTTAAAAAGCCTGCCCCGCAAGCTATTCTGGAATCTAGAAACCGTTGCGTCCCCAAATGACCATTGAAATTGAGAAGGAGAACAGAACTAGCACCGAAACCCAACCGAGTGACAAAATATCCATAGCTATTTATTGAACAAACTGTACAAAGTGACTCCAAACCATATGATAAGTCAATTTGAGCCATTTTTGAAATGAGGGCACAGTGAAGGATTCGTCAAATTTTAGTGCGGCTGAACGGGTAGAATCTTTGAAGGCAGGGAGTGTTGCTGCTTTTTCTTGTTTGCTGGGTTTTGGGGCGATCGCCCTTGGTAATAGCTTAATTCTGGCGCCTAGGTTCGATTCTCTGGCGAGTTTGCAGATAAGGGAAATTGACCTAAATTTTGCCTTTAGAGGCGCGATCGCACTTTTGGGCGGTTTTTTGTTCGGCGTGACTTACCGCTATGCGATTCGCCGAGATGTTAACCCGCAGCTTAAATCGGGTGCGGTGTTGGCTTTTGGGTTGGTGCGGGCTTTTGGACAGTTGGATGCTGGATTGTTTTTTGAACGCGGAAAGATGCCCGCACTACAGGAGTTATTGCCGTTTGCGGTTCGCGGTGTGGAGAGTGTGGTATTGTTTGCGATCGCGGGTTTGGTTTTGGATTGGGCGATCGGGCGATCGTGGATTAAGCCCTTTGATTCTTGAGATTTGCCGTTGGTTGGGGACAGGTTTACGATCGCCCTCCGTCAAAAACTTGTAGGGGCTGGTTCACCAATAGTTTCAAAGGATACCCAAAGACTCAAAAACCCGCCCCACCCCGCGCGATCGCCGCCCAAGTGGGGGCGGGTTTACGAGATTATCGGTTTTAGGCAATTATTGTTGGTAAAACCCGCCCTTAGAAATTTAATTCCTCAAATTCGGGATTGCCGTAAAGCATTTGCCTGTCTACCGCCGACACAACTTTATTGTTAGCAGCATCAGAAACTAAACACTGACAAACTAGCTGGGCTACATCCGCCCGGTGAATAGTTCCAGCAACTCGACAATCTTCTGTTAAGATACCGTTGCCTGTTGCAGGTTCCGATTTGAGTCCGCCCGGACGAATCACTGTATAAATCATCCCGCTTGCTATCAAATGATTTTCGGCTTTTTCTTTCTCAATTAAAACCGGGCGCAAAGTTTCTAAAGCTTGGGGCGGCAAAGCGCCCACACTATTACCGCTGCCGATTGATGAAACTAAAATAAATTTTGGCACGCCTGCTTTGACAGCCGCATCAATCAAGTTTTTGTTGCCCAAATAATCGGCTCTTTCTCCATCTTTTGGCAAGCCGCCAATTGTGCTGATTACGGCATAAATTGACTCACCGCCAGCCATCGCAGCTTCCATAGCCGCAGCATCCAAAGCATCGCCAGTCACGACTTTGATGCCCATTGCTTCTAATTCGGTGCTGGTTGCGGGCGATCGCAAAAGTGCAGTTACTTGCATATTTTGTGCTATCAGACATTTCGCGATTTCTAAGCCTACTCCTCGACTAGCACCCGCTAAAAAAATGTGGAATTTCTCGGTCATATTAATTGGAATTTAAGTGGTTTATTTGACAGGGTAATTATACAACAATCTTCTGTTAATTGGTGAATCAGTTTTTTTATTAACCGCAGAAGCCGCTGAGGGCGCTGAGGAAGAGAGGAGAATGATTCACAATTACCGATTCTCCATGTCCCATTTACGTTAGATTTTTTTACCCACCATTACTACCCAAGATTGAGCTTCGCGGGGTAAGCCGGGGGGGCGATAGTAGCGATCGACAATTGCAAATCCTGCTTGTTCCAAACAAGGCGCTAAAGTTTCATATTCCCATCCGGCAGTATAGCGTTTTCCCGTCGGCCGCTCGTCGTATCCTTCCCAATTTCCCCGGCACATTGACATGACAATTGCCCCGTTAACAACTAAGGTTTTGTGCAAATTTTGCAGCACTTTTACCATCTCATTGCTGGGAACGTGAATCAGGGAAGCATTGGCAAAAATACCGTCAAATTCTGCCTTGGGCAAGTCGAGATTCAGAAAAGATTGCTGCCAAACTTCGCATCCCGACAACTCTTTTGCTATTTCTACAAAAGCGGGAGTTGCATCTAAGCCTACAACTGTGTGTCCTTGGCTCTTGAACGCTACTAAATCTCGTCCCGGCCCGCATCCTATATCGAGAATTTTACCGGGATTGCGGGGCATGGCAGCGGTCAATGCGGAGCGATTTTGGGATACGTCGTGATGCCAAGTTCCTTCTCGGAAAGATTCGGCAGTTAGCTGGTATTCTGCGATCGTAATTTCTTCGCGTTTGTCCACAATTTCCCCCCCTTGTATGATTTTAGATTTTAGATTTTAGATTTTAGATTGAAGAATGTCAACCGGAGAATAAGGGTTTCTGACTACAATCTAAGAACTTACGGCTGACGCATTTGCTACCTCAGAAATCCGGTTTCTCTTCCCATGCGTAAACGTGAAATATAGATATTGGGTAGGGACACGGCTGTGCCGTGTCCTACTCTATTTCTGGTATAAGAGTTAAACAACCAGGGTTTTTTGTTCGGATTTGGTAACTGCTGAATCAACTTCTAAGAGAGAACCTTCGGGGGATTCGATCGCAAATCCCGCATCTCGAATCATGTCCCAATCTTGATGGGCAGCTTGTCCGGGCGTTGTCAGATAATCCCCAACAAAGATAGAATTAGCAGGGTAAAGTCCCAGAGGTTGCAGCGATCGCAAATGCACCTCCCGTCCCCCAGCAATCCGAATTTCTTGACTGGGAAGCAAAAATCGGAACAAACAGAGAATTCGCAAACATTGGCGGGGAGTTAACCTGTTCACATCTGCAAATGGCGTCCCGGGAATCGGAATGAAAAAGTTGACCGGCACGCTGGTAACGCCCAAGTTGCGAAGCGAAAGCGCTAAATCGATCGCATCATCATCCGATTCGCCCATCCCCAAAATTCCGCCGGAACAAGTTGTGATTCCCGCTGCTTTTACGTGTTCGACGGTTTCCACCCGATCGCCAAAAGTGTGAGTCGTGCAAATGTCCGAGTGATATGATTCGGAAGTATTGAGATTGTGATTTACGCGATCGACTCCAGCTTTAGCCAGCCGGTGAGTTTGCTCCTGGCTCAACAATCCCAAACAAGCGCAAATTTTTAGGTTATAATTTGCCTTCACAGTCTCAACAGCATCCACAACGCGATCGAAAGTAGATGCGCTGGGTTGGCGGCCAGAAATCACCAAACAAAACGTACCTGCTTTTAAATCTGCTGCGCGTTGGGCGGCATCCAGAATTTTCTCCTTAGCTAAAAGCGGATATTTTTCAATTTCCGCAGTCGAAATTTTTGACTGAGAACAATAATGGCAATCTTCAGGACAAAGGCCACTTTGAGCATTTAACAAATAGTGCAGCCTGACTCGGTTTCCCCAGTAGTGGTGGCGCACCCGATAAGCTGCGTTTAGTTGTTCCAGCAAAACCTCATCCGGTGCGCGCAATACGGCTAAAGATTGCTCGCGAGAGAGACATTTGCCCGCCAGCGCCTCGTCAGCCAAATCGTTCCAATTGGGTAAATTCATTACTAAAATTAAAGGGTTTACAGAGTATCCAAAACCTGACGAATTACCCGATAAATCGATTCTAGTTCATCAGGAGAAATGCAGTAGGGAGGCATCAAGTAAAGCGTATTTCCCAAGGGGCGTAGCAAAAAACCCGCTTCGAGAAATCTGGCTTTCAATACAGGAGCAATGTCATTAAAATAACCGGAAACGCTTTCCGTTTTCACATCCATTGCTGCGATGGTGCCGCAAGTCCGAATCCGTTCGAGTTTAGGATGATTTCTCAGCCATTGATTCAGATATTTGTGGTGGAGTTTTTCCATCCCTTGATACACATTTGGGTTTTGCTCCAAAAGCTCCATCGATGCTACACTCACCGCACAAGCTAAGGGATTTCCGGTGTAAGAATGACCGTGAAAAAAAGCTTTGTCCCATTCATCTCGCCAGAAAGCTTGATAAATATCCTCCGACGCCATTGTGACAGCAATTGGCAAACAGCCACCAGACAATCCTTTAGACAAACACAGGATATCCGGTGAAGTTCCAGATTTAACAGAGGCAAACAGTTCGCCCGTGCGACCAAAACCCGTCATTACTTCATCGTAAATCAACAATACATTAAACTGGCGGGCAAGTTGTGCGAGATCCTGCAAAAACTCAGGGCGGCACATTCGCATCCCCCCAGAACCTTGCACCAAAGGTTCGATAAAAATTCCCGCATAGCCGCCCTGCTTTAACAAAAACTCCAATTTCTCTAAACTCGCGGCCTCCTTGCTTTCCACCTCCTCATCGCCGTCAAAAGTCGCCGGAAAAGGAACAACATCCCCAGCAAACATTAAAGGTGCAAAAGATTCCCACCACAGCGAACTTCTGCCAGCCGACATCGCGCCCACAGTATCGCCATGATAACCTCCCTCAAAACTAATAAAGCTAGTGCGGTTAGTTTCTCCGATATTTTGCCAATATTGAAATGCCATTTTCAGAGCAACTTCAACAGCAGTCGATCCGTTATCAGAAAAGAATATCCGCGTTAAAGAAGCAGGCGTATGAGTTAGCAATTTACTTGCAAGTTTCTCAGCAGGTTCGTGAGTAAACCCCGCAAATATTACGTGTTCTAAATTTTGAGCTTGTGCGTAAAGAGCCTCCGCCAAAACCGGATGGCTGTGCCCGTGAACAGTCACCCACCAACTAGAAATGCAGTCGAGAATTTGCCGCCCGTCTGCCAATTCCAGCACCGATCCTTTGCCGCGAATTACCTTCAGCGGCGGGGCAGCCGTTTTCATTTGCGTGAAGGGCTGCCAAATCGGTGAAATTGCAGAATTATGTTCCTGATTCGCCGTCATTTTTACCCATGTAACTAATATCAACTCCCCTTTTAATATAGCAATTTTAACTCACTTATGAACTTTTTATTTTTAATTCTTTCTTCTCCTCTTCCTTCGTGTCCTTAGCGTCTTCGCGGTTCGTTCACAAAAAATCTAGTTTGGTGTCGATGGGCGCTGCCTGGAAACGTCAGCCCCCATACCACGTATTCGCGGGCGATGGTTAAAATTGTCAGTTACAATTTTCTGCCTTTGAGCAAATAAGTCGTCATAGATCCTTTGCCTTTAACATTAATTTTACCGCGCTTTTCCAACAAATACTTATCGCACAGCAACTCATAAGTTGAGTTGCTAACTTGAATTTTACCCGGAAGTCCCTGCGACTCCATGCGGCTTGCTGTATTCACAGCATCTCCCCACAAATCGTAAATAAACTTTTTAGTGCCGATGACACCTGCTACAACAGGCCCAGTATTAATGCCAATGCGGATATTGAGAGGTTGACCGCATTCGTCGCGGAATTTCATAATTTCTTGCTGCATTTCCAGCGCCATTTCGGCAATAGATTCGGCGTGATTTGTACAGGGAAGTGGCAAACCGCCTGCTACCATATAATTGTCGCCTATCGTCTTAATTTTTTCTAAGCCGTATTGCTCGCTCAAGCTATCGAAACATGAAAATATTTTGTTAAGCAACTTGACTAATTCTTCAGGAGACGTGCGCGAAGATATTTCGGTAAATCCCACAATATCAGCAAACAAAACAGTAACCTCGGCAAATCCGTCCGCAATATTTATCTGACCTTGTTTTAAGCGATCGGCAATCATTACTGGTAATATATTTAGTAATAAACGTTCCGACTTTTCTTGTTCGGCGCGCAATACTTCCTCAGCTTGCTTCCGCTGTGCAATTTCCTTGTAAACTCGGTGAAACATTTGATTGAATGCCACCATGAGTTCTCCTAACTCGTCATCGCGCTTGACAGACAGAGAGTAGAAATCAGGTTGTTCTCGATCTTTGCTCAAAGCGTCTCCAGCAGCGATCAAGTCATCGCGCAATCTCAATATAGGTACAATTACTGTCACCCCTAAAAAGAACATAGTCACAGAAGTGACAAAGGCTGATATAATGATGACTAAAACAGCAACGCGTCCGATAAATGCGTACAGTTCCGGTTGAACCGTGGAAGCATCGTGGCGCACAATTAAGATGTACTCGCCTCCAAAATGTCGCTCCGTCCAAGCAATATCGTAGCGCTTGCCATCGAAATTGTGATGGTGAACTATACGAGCTTTTTTTAGTTGCTCTAAACTAATTTCTGGCGGTTCGCCAAGTGTATATATTAGCTCACCGTTAGCTTGGTAAATAGACAGTCCTAACACTACTTGAGAATCCTTAGTAATATTTTTTACTTCTTCTTGCAAGAAAGTGCGATCGGAAATATCTTGCTGTAGCAAAAACTCTAGGGAATCAACAGTCGCCCGAGATACCTGTTCCAGTTGGCTTAAAAGTTCATTTTCTCGCCTAAAATAAGAGGGAACTAAAATAATTCCCTCTATGACAAGAATGCTAGCAAATACCCACAAAGCTATTTGCCTAGACAAGCGAGATTTGAAAAATTTCAAAAATGATAAAATCCGCAATAACATAAGATTTACTATTTGGCAAATGGCTAATGTAGGACATAGGAAAATCAACCCGGTTTCTCGCAATCAATTTAGGGTGGGTCAACGAAGCAACCGCGCAGAAACCGCGTTTCTCACATCCCCTGTGTAATTCCTGTAATTGTCAGCAGTCAATAGCCAGCAGCCATTAAGCGTTACTTCTTGGCTAAGCACTAACGGCTAATGACTGATGACCCACCCAAAAACGGATACCAGCCCCCGACTTAACTCGTGGAGATATAAAAATTTTAGGCCAAAGTTCAAGCTCCCAGATTCACCTGTGCAGTAAATCTAAAATCTAAAATCTAAAATCTAAAATTGACTGACTTCGGACTAACTAGCAGACCCCTTAATAATATAATAAACAACTTAAACCGAAAGTGCGCTGACTCGCCTGCCTGCAAGCAGATAAGTATTCATCTCGCCCTTGCCTTTGATGTCGATAATTCCTCTGTCTTCAAACAAATACTTATTTTGCAAAATATCGTAAGTTGATTGTGTGACTTGAATCGCGCCGGCAATCCCGTGGGATTCCATGCGGGCTGCTGTATTGACGGCATCGCCCCAGAGGTCGTAAATGAATTTTTTAGTACCAATAACCCCGGCAATGGCAGGCCCGGTATTGATGCCGATGCGAATGTTAATTCCTGCATGATGTTTGGCATTAAATTTGGCTAATTCCTCCTGCATATCTAAAGCCATTTCCGCAATGCTTTCGGCGTGGTTGGTGCTGGGATTTGGCAAACCTCCCACTACCATGTAAGCATCTCCAATTGTTTTGATTTTTTCCAAGCCGTACTTTTCCGTCAAACCATCGAAGGCTGAAAAAATTTCGTTGAGAAAATCGAGCAATTCTTCGGGAGATATTTGTGCTGAAAGTACAGTAAAGCCTACGATATCCGCAAACAATATCGTGACTTCTGCGAAGCCGTCAGCAATACTGCTTTGACCGTCTTTTAGCTTGGCAGCAATGGACTCGGGTAAAATATTGAGCAGCAGGCGATCGCTCTTTTCCTGTTCTTTCAGCAATTCTACATTAGTTTCTTGCAATTGTGCTGTGCGTTCCCTGACGCGCTGTTCTAATTGTTTAGCATTTTGGCGCAAGCGGCTGATAGCTAAAGTTAATCCTGTAACGCCTAAAAATGAAAGTCCTACTAACAGTAAAAACAGGTTTTTAAGTTCACTTTGAGTATTTTGAGTGATGGTATCGAGAGGTTGAGTGATTTCTAATATCCCCCGCACATCTCCCACTTTCCAATCAGTTTTAGGACTGTCGCGGTGAGTATTGTGACAGTTAACGCAGCTAGAGCTTAGAATATCTGCCTCGGCATATCGAAAGGCTGGCTTGCCGCGATAATTATCAACTCGGAAAAAATTTTTTGTCGGATTTCTAGTCAAATAGGTAATAGCTTGCCGTTCAAAATCGTCTCGGACGCCGCCTTCTTCTTGCCGCCAGGGAAACGGGTAGTCGCTGTAGAGACGAACTGATACTTCGGGATTTTTATTGGTGATATTTTGGCCGAGTTCTATTAAGAAAGTGGCCGGTACGGGAATTGTTACTTTTGTCGGTTTGTAGTCGTGGGTAAAGTTAATTATTTTAGCGGTGTTAAGAGGATTGACAACATCGGAACTGTAAAGGGTGCGGGCTTCTTTAATAGCTTGGGCATAGAGGGTGGCATTTTGGAGGGCTTGCGATTCGATTAGGGTGGAGGAAAGACGAGACATATTTGCCATCGCTACTCCTACACCTACACAAAATAAAATTGTAACCGCAAGGAGAATTCGCTTGTAAATTAATTGGCTGATGGCAGCCCGACTGCGAGAAATCAACTGGCGCATGGTATCCTCAAGTATGAGGTTTAATCTTTATTTCAATTTATGCACTACTAACATAACACTGGTTGTTCAGACTGTTTTGCTGGAGTCAATCGATTGCGCGATTTTAGATTTTAGATTTTAGAGGCGACCCCACGGATAAATGCGGGGGCTTGAGGATTTGAGATTTTCGATTTGGGATTGATTCCACGGATAAATCAGGTGGCGGGTACCACCTTTGAAATTCGCTTGTCAGGGGTAAAGCCAGACTGGAGAGTGCAAGGGAGGGTTAATTATTGTTTACCGCGAGTGTTTCGCTTATCCGTAAGAATACGCATAACTTGATAGTGGTTTTCTGTTGAGTGAAGTACAGATGATCGAGTAAGGACACGGTAGTACCGTGTTCCTAGCTCACGCATTTTTTGTTCTATTTCGGTTAGGATAGCAATTGTAGTCTATGGTTGGCGATCGTGAATTCTGACTCTACTGTCTCACCTCCTAACAACGAAATTTTTCCGGGAGAAGTTTTCGTCAATACTGCGGATTTTGATCCCGGCATTCGGCGACTTTTACCTAAATATGACGAAATGCTGGATGTAGTAGCACGCTGCATTGCTAACACAAACCACCGCATTTTAGAACTCGGCTGCGGTACGGGAGAACTGAGTTTAAAAGTTCTCCAACGCTACCCGTCTGCGGAAATAGTTGCTGTCGATTACTCGCCACGAATGCTTGATTTTGCCCGCGCCAAAATAGAGTCGGCAGGATACGCAGCCCGGTGGACTGGCATAGAAATGGATTTTGGAGAATGGGCGAACAATCCAAATTTATCAGGCTTGGGCGATAAATTCAATGCTTGCATTTCATCTCTGGCAATTCACCATCTTGAGGACGAGATGAAGCTGAAATTGTTTCAACGGATTCGCGAAAGTTTAAATGCTGGGGGCTGTTTTTGGAATGCCGATCCTCTTTTAGCAGAATCAGCAGTCATGAAAGATATTTATCAAGCGGCGCGAGAAGATTGGGCGCGAAATCAGGGGGAAACCTTAGCACAAATTCGCGCAAATGTGGGGACGAGTGTCTCTTACGGGTATTCTAATCCCGATCGCCTAGCTACACTTTCGGCACATTTGGAAATGCTGGTTTCATCGGGATTTGAGACTGTTGCAGTGCCTTGGAAATACTACGGTATGGCGGTGTTTGGGGGATTTGTTAATTGAGAAAAGCAGTCTAGGAGGCAGAACTTCTATGTGTAGGGTGCGCGAATAAGCGCCTTACTGCTTAAAGAAACATTGCTGTTAGTATTTTATGTTACTAAGTTATGTTTGAGAAAATATATAATACTGCCAACATGGAGTAAACAAAATGACTGCAACTGCGATTCAAAGTATTGACTGGGATGCTTTTTCGTCGGAACTATCGGGAATTGAAATAATTAGCGATCGCACGCAAGTTGTCAAGCTATCTCAAGACTATTATCACTTCAGTCCAGTTTTGCAACCTCTCTTAAGTGATAAAACAGGAGATTTAGTAGTTCGTCCCGCCAGCGAAGCCGAAGTTTTGCGGGTTGCAGCAGCCTGCGTCAAATCCAAAATTCCGCTAACTGTTAGAGGTGCAGGAACGGGCAATTACGGGCAGTGCATTCCCCTCAAGGGCGGCGTCATTTTAGATACCACCAAAATGAACAGTATCCGCTGGATCAAACCGGGTTTAGCTTGCGTAGAACCGGGGGTGAAAATGTCGGTTTTCGACAAACAAGCCAGAGAAATCGGTTGGGAATTGCGGATGGTTCCCTCAACCTATCGCACCGCAACGATTGGGGGATTTATTGGCGGCGGTAGCGGGGGAATTGGTTCGATAACTTACGGGCAATTGCGCGATCGGGGAAATCTTCATGCCGTTCGAGTCGTTACAATGGAAGACGATCCCCGCGTCATCGAATTGCGCGGCGATGAAGTGCAAAAAGTCAATCACGCTTACGGCACAAATGGGATTATTACCGAGTTAGAAATTCCCCTGGCCCCTGCTTATCCTTGGGCGGAAATCATTGTCGCTTTTGACGATTTTATGACATCGGCAAACTTCGGTCAAGCTTTGGGCGATGCTGACGGAATTATCAAAAAACTAATTTGTGTTTGTGCTTGGCCGATTCCTGCTTATTTTGCTGCTTTCGGCGATGCAATTCCTGAAGGTAAGCACTGCGCTTTGTTAATGGTAGCTGAATCTTGTCTGGAACCGCTACAAGATTTGGTGCGCGAATATGGCGGCACAATTTGCTATCAAAAAAACGCGCAAGCAGCGAGCAAAGGCGCAGCAATTGCTGAATTTACTTGGAATCATACAACTCTGCACGCTCGCAGTGCTGACCCGTCTCTGACTTATTTGCAGACGATTTTTCCCCCAGATAAAGGTTTGAAGTTAATTGAGGAACTGTACAATTATTATGGGGATGAGGTGATGATGCACTTGGAGTTTTTGCGGATGAACGGGAGGGCGATCGCCGCAGCTTTGCAAATAGTTCGCTACACTACGGAATCACGGCTCAATGAAATTATTCGCCATCACGAAGAGCAAGGCGCACTGATTGCTAATCCTCACACTTATATATTGGAAGATGGAGGGATGAAAAGTATTAATGTGGAACAGTTGCAGTTTAAAGAGTTGGTCGATCGTTACGGTTTGCTTAATCCGGGTAAAATGCGGGCGTGGTTGGAACGGGATTAAGGGCGATGGTTTTTAGATAAGATTCGGATCTTGAAATCGCTGCTAGAGAAACGAAGTCCGCCTAAGCGCTGGCTTCGCTCACGCGGACTGAGAAATGAGCAAACAGCAGTTGTAAATTTAAGGGACGGGTGCGGTAATTTCTGCTGGTGCCGCCCCTTCAGAAGGTACAGCTTGCTTTTCCAGTAGTAGGCGCTGTTTGTTCCGAAATTCTGCGGCCGCATCGTTCAAATTTTGGCGCTGTTCGCTATTAAATTCTTCCATGCTGCGGCCGCCTCCCAATTGGGATCTGTGAATTAAATCAAATATTCCGCTGCCGCTGCTGCGGCCGGAAAATGGGTCGGTATTGTCTTGAGTTTGAAAGTCTTGCAGCGGTTGGGCATTATTTAAACCGCTGGCTTGAGCGAAGCTTGCTTGAGGGGATAACAGAGCACAGGATGCGATCGCGCTTGCAGCAATCCCCATCATCAATTTGCCGGATTTGGAAGTTTTGGTGTTCATAATTTATGAGTTGAACTTTCAAAAAAACAATTCTCTCTACACAATATTCTGACTTGTGAGTAAATATTATATTACTTCGCTGGGGCTAAGGACACGGCAATGCCTATTGGTGTCAACTTAAGCTTTTAGTCCGCCACTCCTGCCACTCACCCGGCAGTCCTAAGCGGGAATGAATTCCCTGTCTCATAGCGAAAGCCCTCCTCAGAAACTCAATCTAACTGCGGAGGTTGAGAAACGAGCTCAAACCCAAGAGATTGAGCAGTTTTCTCCAGC
>NZ_JAUBUR010000091.1:0-3877 GCF_036705485.1 Microcoleus sp. AT9b-C3
CGTATGCGTCCGGTTATCCCATCTTGACATGGGCCGCTCACAGATAGCTTAGCAAGAGATCAAGCCGCGGGTTTACAGCAACCAGCTTCACCACCGATCTGGATTGGTGGGCAGGGAACGGATCCGTACGAGCAGAACACACAGCAGTCACCGGCCTTCGGGCGCAAGACGGCGTGGCACCCTTCGCACTCATAGAACCATTGGCAGGCATCGGTGGGCATCTCTTCGGTCTTCATATGACCGCACTCGGGGCAGGTGAAGACAGAGGTCAGGATGACATCGCTCATGGGTTTACAGACACAACAGTGGACGGGAATCCGGCGTTCTTGGTCGCACTGGTCAGGGCCTCAACCTTCACCTTGGCACTGTCAAACACCACTGTGGTTTCCCGCTTGGGCAGGTTGGACTTGACGTCGATGACCCCATCGATCCGGGTCAACGCCAATTTGACGGTGATTGGGCAGGTCGGGCAGTTCATCCCTGGCACCGAGAGGACCGCACTCTGCTGGGCCGCCCAGCTCGGCCCGATGAGTAGCATTGCCGCCGCAGGGATGATCCATCGTTTCATTGCAGAACCCTTCATTCAGTAGAACCAGTGGGCGATCCAGGGGAACGCCAATGAAATTCCCAGTAGTAGGACTACCAGCAGGAACAGCACCTTGTAGGACCGGTTGACCATGGGGCGCTCACAGACCTGGCCCACATCGCACGCTACCGCAGGGCGCCATATCCGGCGTCCTGCAACCACCAAGGCAATCGCCGCCGCCCCCATGAACCACGGTTGATAAGGCTCCAGCAGCGTCAGAGAGCCGATCCAGGCCCCGGAGATGCCCAGCATGATCAGCACCAGGGGGCCCAGGCAGCAGGCGGAGGCGAGCAGCGCCGAAATACCACCAGCAATCAGGGCCTTGCCGCCGCCAGTGGTCTGGCCCGGGTGGTCGGTAGATGTTGTAGACATGCGATAAGCTTACTTCCGTACCAAAGTACAGAGTCAAGCGCCATGACCCATACCCCTTCACAGTCCGACGGCAGCATGACGATCGGAGATCTCGCGAAAGCGGCCGGTGTGAACGTCGAGACCATCAGGTTCTATCAGCGCAAAGGGCTGATGCCAGAGCCGGACCGTCCTGTGGGCAGCATCCGGCGCTATGGCCGAACCGACCAGTCGCGGCTCAGCTTCATCAAGTCAGCGAAGCGGCTGGGATTCAGCCTCGACGAGACCGCGCAACTGCTTCAACTGGAGGACGGGGGGAGTTGTACCCAAGCTCGGCGGCAAGCGGAGTCTAAGCTGGCAGAAGTCAGGCTCAAGCTGGCCGACCTCCAACGCATGGAGGCTGCACTCTCTGGCCTGATTCTGCTTTGCGGCTCTGGCAAGGGGAATGTGCGCTGTCCGCTGATCGCAGCCATGGAGGGGCACTAGATTCGATCAATCGGTTGAGGGATTCCAGCGATGCGGCAGCAGCTCACCGATACGGCTGTTGGGCCAGGTCGGCAGCCTGTCCATCACATCCTTGAGATAGGCATACGGATCAAGGCCGTTGAGCTTGGCCGACTGGATCAGGCTCATGATGGCAGCGGCTCGTTGCCCAGCCCGCAGGCTGCCCGCAAACAGCCAGTTCTTGCGGCCCAGCGCAATCGGGCGCATCTGGTTCTCGACCCAGTTGTTGTCGATCGGTATCCGCCCATCCTCCAGGAACCGGGTGAGCGCAGGCCAGCGGCGCAGGCTGTAATCCATGGCCTTGGCCGTGGCCGACCCACTGGGCACCTTCCCTCGGTGTTCTGTGAGCCAGAGGTGTAGGCGATCCACCGCCGAGCGGCTCTGCTGCTGCCGTATGCGCAGCCGCTCATCTGCCTCTACCCCCTGAGCCTGTCGCTCGGCCTCATAGATCTGTCCGATCAGGGCCAGCGCCTGCTCAGCGAGCTGACTCTTGTTGGCCGTGTGGAGCTCAAAGAACTTGCGCCTTGCATGGGCCCAGCAGCCTGCCTCCTGGATCTGTTCACCCATGAGCTGCTTGTACCCGGCAAAGTCATCGACCAGCAGCGTGCCCGCCCAGCCCTCCAGGAAGGAGGCGGGATGGCGCCCGGCCCGGGTCTCGCTGAAGTCATAGACCACCGCCCTGGTCTGCTCGTGCCGCCCTGGTGTGTAGGCCCACAGGTAAGCCCGCTGGGTCTTGCCATCTCTCTGAGCGGCCGGCTTGAGCATCTGCACCGGCGTCTCGTCGGCGTGCAGGACGGCGTGGGCAAGCACCTCTGCGCGCAGGGCGCTGGCCAGCGGTTGGAGTTGTACGCCACAGCTGCCCACCCACTGCGCCAGGGTGGAGCGTGGGATCGGCACACCAGCGCGGGCGTAGATAGCCTCCTGGCGGTGCAGGGGTAAGTGATCGGCGTACTTGGCCACCAGCACATGGGAGAGTAAGCCCGTGGTGGCCAGCCCCTTGTCGATGATGTGCGCATCCACCGGGGCCTGTCTGAGCGTCTGGCAGCAGGCGCAGGCCCACTTGCCCCGCACGAAGCGGTGGACCGTGAAGACGCCTGGGGTGTAGTCGAGCTTCTCGGCCACGTCCTCACCGATGCGCTTCATCGGCTGGCCGCAACACTCGGTGGAGGTAGGCTCATGGCGCAGTTCCTGGCGGGGAAGCTCCGGGGGCAGGGGTTGGCGCCTGGGCTGCTGGCGGGTTACCTGCTCGGCTGCGGGCTGGCCTGCGTCGCCCATCTGTTCGATCTCGAGCGCCACCGCCTGCAGATCCTCATCGAGGGCGTCCTCAAGGAGGCTGCGCTGCTCAGCGCTGAGCGCCTCGCTGCGGGCAGCGAACTTCATGCGCTTGAGCATGGCGTTCTCGAAGGTGAGCTTGTCGAGCAGCGCCTGCTTGTGGCGCAGCTCTGCAGACTGCTGCTGCAGCTGGCCCATCAGGCCCAGCACCAGTTGGCGCGTGCCCTCGTCCATGCTCTGCAGATCCACCGCTTCGTTCATGGCAGTGATCATGACCGGTGCCAGTGGCTGTGCCCATTGGCACATTCACGAATTGAAGAGCGCACACGCCCCGTTCAAGATCACAGCACCGTGATGACACCTGCCTGCCCAAGGCGCTGCCAGGGTAGGCCCGTGACCAGGGCTTGTAGCTGCTCCTGGCTCAGTGGCAGGCGGGGAGTGCTGGAGTTGCCCCAGACAAACCGGCCCTGATGGAGCCGGCGTGCAACCAGCCAGACGCCAAAGCCGTCGTGGACCAGCACCTTCATGCGGTTGGCTCTGGCGTTGGCGAACAGGTAGGCGTGATGGGGGTGGGCTGCGCCGAAGACTTGTACGACACGGGCCAGAGCGGTCTCTGTACCCGCTCGCATATCCAGGGGTTCACAGGACATCCACACCGCATCGATGCGGATCACCGCAGCACCTCGCGCAGCAGGGTCCCGCAGTGCTCGAGTGGGCACTGTACGCTCACGATCAGGTCACCGCGGCGCAGTTGCAGCTCAACCGGTCTCGGGGCGGTGGGAGCAGTCTGATCCGCGCTGCCTGCGGGCGCTTGGGGCACGGCAGGACTGAGCAGGTCCAGGGGCACGGGAGTGAACCTGGGCTGCATCGCTTGCGCGATCTGGCTACCCGGCATCCCAAGAGGCGCTCGGTATGCAGCGCCGGCCTCCCTGATCCAGCGGTGGACCATGTTGGAGTGCAGCCCATGGGCCAGAGCAACACCGCCCACGCTCGCTCCGGGTTGGCGGCACTTGGCCAGCACCTCGGCCTTGAAGTCTTTGCTGTACTCACGGCGGCGCGGTCGCCCTTCGTTTGAAATCTGTTCCATCGTCTCCACGATCCTCCAATCGTGGGGACGATGCCCGCTTCTCAACTCACATTCAAGATGGGTTGACCGGACGGATACCG
>NZ_JAUBUR010000092.1:0-3780 GCF_036705485.1 Microcoleus sp. AT9b-C3
AAGTTACATCAGACGATATTTGGAATTGGTTTACTCACTGCTGTTATTGTACCTCATCTTTTTGATAAAGGCTATATAAGCACCGCCCACAAACCCGGTGGAAAGCATCACACTAAAAACTCAAAACAATGTGTATCTGGAACGAAGTAACTCTCGTATATTTCTGGAATCAACAATGATTCCCAGTAAGTAGCTAACGAATAATATGCAAGAGAGGGATTGTATCAAAAGCCAACGCTCTGTTGTAATAACAGAGATATGCAGACAGATACACGGTAACTTCAAGGATAGGAACACCAGTAGCAATGAATAAGTCTAAAACGCGGGACATCCCGACGGTGGAATGGAATCAAATCAATTGGCGAAAAGCCGAAAGATTGACATTCAAGTTGCAAAAACGTATCTATCAAGCAAGTGAGCGTGGCGATGTCAAAGCAGTTCGTAAGCTTCAGAAGACCTTGATTAATTCATGGTCTAATAAGGTTCTAGCGGTACGACGGGTCACACAAGATAATACTGGCGTGCGACGTGAGGTCGTACATTAGGCGCATCTGCGCTGAATAACTGGAGAGCTGCCTCTCCCGGAGAACTCTCTCTCTCCGTCCCCAGATAAAAGAGTGTCGCACTCCGCCTACAACAGAAGTAAGTAATGAACCTGTTGGAATGCAAGGCATGAAAGCCCCGCAACTGATAGCCTAATTCGGTGAAAGGGCAAGGGGAAGACTGAAAAGGGTTAACGTTATGTGAATCACCGTAGATTCCGTTATGTCTAAAGAGTGAAATCAGGCTGATACACTCTAGCCAAAAGGCAAGTGAGTAGGTTACTGGCAGCGCCTTGTGGCTAGTAACGAGGGAGCGAAACTCTCACCGGAGTATAGGTGGAACCCGAATCGGTCGAAGGTTAAATGTACGAAACACGATAAGCCCTATGGATTCTCAAGCCAGGTCGATGGCATGAGTAGGTTGACTGTAAGGAAAACGGAATTATCCAGAGGGTAAGGGATGCTGGAGAAAGCGAATGCTTCTGGTAATGCGGAAGATAGGGGTTCAAGCTTTGCCCCATATTGAAAGATGGCAGACTTCCAGCGGGTCTTCAACGGTAAATCTCACGTAAAGAAATCGAACCAACGTGGAAGATAGAGTCAGCAATGACATCAGAACGAAGGAACCGCTCAAGGAATGGGCATCCATTAATTGGAAGCTCATCAAAAAGCGCGTCAGAAACCTGAGACAGAGAATCTACCGAGCAGCCCAGGACGGTCAGTTTAATAAGGTCAAAAGCCTCATGAAACTGATGCTTCGCAGTTACTCCAACCTGCTATTGTCAGTGCGAAGAGTCACTCAAGAAAACAAAGGGAAACAGACGGCTGGCATTGATGGTCAGACGGCTTTAACTCCAGAGGAAAGAGTGAAATTGGTCAGAGAAATTCAGGAAAATACCTTATGGAAAGTCCGCCCAACTAAAAGGGTATACATACCGAAAGCCAACGGAAAACAAAGACCATTAGGTATCCCGACAATCAAAGACCGAATAGCACAGGCAATTGTCAAGAATGCCCTAGAACCAGTCTGGGAAACCAGATTTGAAGCCCAGTCCTATGGCTTCCGCCCAGGCAGAAGTTGCCATGACGCAATTGAGCAGACATGGATAAGACTAAACGCTCAGGGAAATGATAGATGGATATTGGACGCAGATATAAAAGGGGCGTTCGACAATATTAGCCACGAATACCTGCTCAATGCCATAGGAGAAATCCCTGGTAAAGAGCTAATCAAACAGTGGTTAAAAGCAGGATATGTAGAGGCGGAAATATTCCACGATACAGAAAGCGGAACGCCACAGGGAGGAATTATAAGTCCCCTTTTGGCAAATATAGCTCTCGACGGAATGGAAAAACTCCTAAGCCAACATAAAAAAACGAAGGAGTACAAATATACCGACTCAAAAGGTAGAAAAAGAACGGAGAGGGAACACAAACCAAAATATGGGTTTGTTCGTTACGCTGATGACTTCATCATCACCGCAGAAAATCGTGAGAATTTGGAAGCCATTAAACCCATCGTAGAAGAATGGCTAAATCAAAGAGGTCTAAAACTCAATTCGGATAAAACCAAAATTACTCAGATTACTGAGGGATTCAATTTTCTAGGGTTCAATGTCCGACACTACAAGGGTAAGTGTCTCATCAAGCCGCAAAAAGAGAAGGTCAAAGAATTCTTAGCAGGAATCCAACAATGGCTGAATCAACATAAGACGGTAAAAGCAACGGCAGTTATCCAATACCTCAGCCCAATTATTCGAGGATGGGGAAACTACTACAAGCACAAAGTCAGCAAGGAGACGTTTTCTTACGTTGACTACCGAATATGGCAAATGCTTTGGAAGTGGTCGCTAAGAAGGCATCCCAAAAAGGGGAAAGGTTGGGTAGCCCAAAAATACTTTAGAACAATCAATGAGACGAAGTGGAACTTTGCCCAACCCTTTAAAAACAGAAACGGTAGGGAAACATTAATAACCCTGCCCAAGCTGTCATACATTCCCATAGTACGCCATGTCAAAGTTAAAAACACGGCATCTCCTGATGACCCCGCACTCACCAAATACTGGCAAGACCGCCAATCCAAATACGGGAAATCGTATTGGGCAAAAGGCTCAAAACTCTATAATGTGGCGGTCAACCAAGATTGGAAATGTCCCATATGCGGTGAACACTTGTTCAACGGAGAAGAACTGCACACCCATCACAAGATTCGGGTGAAAGACGGAGGCACGGACAAGGCGGAAAACCTTGTTCACCTTCACAAAGCCTGCCACAGGCATGAACATACAAGCAAACGTTCTGAGGTTTTGGAGGCTTGAGCCGGATGATGGGAAACTGTCAAGTCCGGTTCTTAGGGGGGAGAGGTGTGGCGACGCATTCTCTCCTACCCGAAAAACGTACAGCAGGTGTGGACGGTATTAAATTACTATCCCCAAAGCAACGAATTGAGCTAGTAAGTCAACTCAAAGCAACTGGAAAATCACAACCGACACGTCGGGTAAGGATACCAAAACCAGGAACCAGTGAGTTTAGACTATTAGGCATACCCACTATGTACGACCGCGCCTTACAAGCCGTTGTGAAAGCAGCACTTGAACCAGAATGGGAAGCAAAATTCGAGCCAAACTCATACGGTTTTAGACCAGGTAGGTCATGTCACGATGCGATTGGAGCTATTTTTGACAGTATTAGATACAAAGCTAAATATGTGCTAGACGCTGATATTGCTAAATGCTTTGACCGCATTAATCATAAAGCATTACTTGACAAAATCAATACCTATCCACGACTGAGAAAACAAATGAAGTCGTGGCTCAAAAGTGGGGTATTAGACCAAGGTGAAATTTTTCCGACCAATGAAGGTACGCCACAAGGAGGGGTCATCTCCCCGCTCTTGGCTAATATAGCCCTTCATGGAATGGAAGAACGGGTTAAACAATTCGTAGGAAATTCCATTAACCAACGATATGAAATCAGTTTAATCCGATACGCCGATGATTTTGTGATTATTCACAAAGACATTGAAGTAATAATAGCCTGTCAGACGATAATTGCAGAATGGTTAAGTGATTTTGGCTTAGAATTAAAGCCAAGTAAAACAAAATTAACCCACACCCTCAATGTATACAATGGAAATGTTGGGTTTGAGTTCTTGGGATTCCATATATAGTCATTTCAAATAAATGTGAGACAAATGCAAGATGATGTAAAATGAAGAAAAATGGTTAACTCGGAGCTG
>NZ_JAUBUR010000034.1:0-77161 GCF_036705485.1 Microcoleus sp. AT9b-C3
TCAGCTCCGAGTTAACCATTTTTCTTCATTTTACATCATCTTGCATTTGTCTCACATTTATTTGAAATGACTATAAATTAAACCAGGGCTGCTATTAAGTTATTTAATTGAGCAACTAAAACTTCTTATTCGATATTTATTGTATAATTTTTTGGTGCTAGTACACCGAGCTGTGACAGTTGCGTAAGTCCTGGTAATATTGAATATCCATTGAGATAGATTTTCATGGTGGATTGTCCAAGGCAGCTTTACCAAAATTTAAAATTAGCAAAAATGCTTAACAGAAATAAGTTAAAAGCTATAAAGCTGAACATCAGGGTCGCGACAGCAAAATCCCCAAAATAATAGGTAAAATTGATGGCGACAGACATCCGACACCAGCCGGAAAACGGCTACTACTCAGAACCAACTCAGCCTTCC
Organism: Microcoleus sp. AT9b-C3; assembly: GCF_036705485.1. NCBI lineage: Bacteria > Bacillati > Cyanobacteriota > Cyanophyceae > Oscillatoriales > Microcoleaceae > Microcoleus > Microcoleus sp. AT9b-C3. Next base: position 421 of record NZ_JAUBUR010000034.1, read on the forward strand.
CCAACAGAAAATCTTAGTAGACGATCGCCCATGCGCCTCCAGAGAAGCCTGAGTTCTATTGAAACCTGGGGCTTTGGCCTGAGCGGTCATATCGCATGGGTAACAATTGCACCACCAATGTACGCCGCTCTGGGCCCAAATGCAATTTTCGTCTGGCTGCCCGCCGTGTTGTTAGGAGTGATCCTGAACCTACAAGTGAAACGCTTAGGGGAACATTGGCCAGAAATGTCCGGGGGAACACCCAACTATATCACCAGGCTACTGAGGAACTATCCCTCTCTGGGTCGCTATGCGGCGTTCGGTTACTTTCTGAGTTGGGTAGTATATCCATCAGTGAATGCGATCGTCATTACAGACCTCATCCAAGCTAACCTGGAACCCTTGGGCATTCCCTGTCCCAGAACAATTCTCATAGTTGGATTCACACTGATCGCTTATATTGTGGCATTTAGTGGCACTCGCGCTCTAGGAATACTGCACGCATTTTTCGTGTTCCCAGCAATTGGATTTTTACTGGTGTTTGGCATCCAAGGGATGGGATGGTTAGCTTTATCTCCTGAGAGTCCCGGACTTTTTCCCAGCAGTTGGCCAACCTTAACCTTTGTAGACTGGGCTAAGTGGTCGTGCTTCGCGATCTACGCTACTTGCGCCTGCGAAACCGCTTCCTCCTTTGTCGCCGACAGCCGTCGTCCCAGTGAAACTTTGCGGTTTCTAAACTTAGCTGCGGCGCTAATTGTACCCATATTTCTAGCCAACTCCTGGGTACTAATGCGCTTAGCCACCGCTGAAGGACTGGGGGAAGACTCGTTTAAGAATTTATCAGCAGCCGCCTTACCATTTTGGGGCCCGTCAGCTTCCTTAATCGTCACACTATTGCTGGCTTCAAGCTGTTTTTTAGCTTGCGCCACTGCGGTTTCTAACTCTCCCCGAATTTTGTACCAACTCGCTTTAGATGGATATGTTGCACCCGTTTTTGCGATCGTTTCCCGCCGAGGTGTTCTGCAACCGGGCTTGATATTTTGCGTTTTAATTAATTTGATCGGTTTATTGTGGATAGATATAACTCGGCTATTGGTGATTGGTTGTGTTGCCTTCATCGTAATGTTGATGTCACTCTATCTCGGACTCTGGCTGCGGCGAGGATCTCCAGAAGTGCGATGGCCTTGGTGGGCATTAGGCTTCTTTATTTTAAATGGTGTGGTGTTGCTGGTTGGAGGCTTAGCTTGGAGTCGGGAAGATGTGGTGATTGGGTTGCTGTTTCCTGTGGTTATTTTCGTAGTGGATGTGGCTATCCGTCGCATTCCCTTTGCACCGTTTCATCCAGAATGGTGGATTCAGCGTTATCGGCACGATCGCAAGAGCTTGATACCAGATTTTGTGGCGTTTCAGGTTGTAGTCGCGATTTTACTGATTTGTAGCGCCGTTACGATCGGCTGGTTGTTTGGTATCCCCTTAGAAGCTAACTCAAGTCTTGCCTCTAATCTTTTGGTAGTCCTAGTCTTGAGTATCACCTTTGTCGGGGTAGCCGTTGCCTGTTGGACGAGCATATCCCAGGTTGTCTTAATGGACGAGGCACGAGAGGGAGCAGAACAGCTTTTTACCATTGCCCTAGATGCTATTGTGGTGCTGGATGAAAAAGGTGTAATTCGTCAGACTAATCCCGCTGCGGAAAGCATCTTCGGAATAGATATTACAAGGCTAATTGGGTCTTACCTGAACAAATTACTACCCGGATTAGCGGCTCAGCCAGAGCAGTGGCTCAGTCGCAGCGAACAAACCCTCAACTTACCAAATGGAAACTCGCGCATCCTCGAAGTTGCCATCTCAAACCGATTCTCTCAACAAGCTTCACTTTCCAATCAGGATCTGCAAGAATATGTGGCGATCGTGCGCGATATCACCGATCGCAAGCAAGCCCAAGAAGCACTGCAAAAAGCTAATGAAGAACTAGAAATCAAAGTCAAGGAGCGTACATCTGAACTCACCCATACTGTGCAGCAATTGCAAAATGAGATTGAAGAGCGCCAGCGGATAGAAGCAAATCTCAGAGCTATGCAAAATCAAATTGTTGTCCAAGAAAAACTAGCTTCTCTGGGCAGTTTAACAGCAGGCATTGCCCACGAAATCAGAAACCCCTTAAACTTTGTCAACAATTTCTCAGAACTTTCTGCTGAATTAACAGAAGAACTGTTTGAAAAAATTGAAAATCAAGCAGAACGTTTAGATCCTGAAACCAGTGAGGATATTGCCGAGCTACTAACCGATCTCACAGCTAATCTTAAAAAAATCAATCAACACGGTCAAAGAGCAGACAAAATCGTTGGCAATATGCTTTTGCATTCGAGGGGACAAAGCGGTCACTGGGAAGCTACAGATATAAATAGTTTATTAGCCGAATATATCAATCTAGCCTATCACGGGATGCGAGCGAAGGAAGCTAGTTTTAACATTACCATAGAAACCGACTACGACAATGACATAGGCGACATAGATGTCGTGCCACAAGACATCGGCAGGGTTTTTCTTAACATTATTAGCAATGCTTGCTATGCAGTCTATAAAAAGCAGCAAGAAATCGGACAAGAATTTTCACCGCTGCTTGACGTGAGGACTCGCAATCTGGGTGACGCGATTGAAATCCGCATTCGCGATAATGGCTCAGGTATAAAACCAGAGGTACTCGATAAAATTTTTAATCCCTTTTTTACTACAAAACCACCAGCCGAAGGTACGGGTCTAGGTCTTTCTATCAGTCAGGATGTTATCGTCCAGCAACATCGAGGAGAACTAAAAGTCGAAACAGAAGTAGGAAAATACACAGAGTTTATAATTAAATTGCCCCAAAAAATTACCCGAAATTAAGGAGTTTAAAAGATGAAAGTAATGGTGGTAGATGACGAGGAAGATATTCAGTCACTGTTCAAGCAGAAATTTAGGAAAGAAATCAAAGCAGGGCAAATTAACTTTCATTTTTGTCTGTCCGCAGAGGCAGCTTTGAACTACTTAGGAAACCAGGATGAAGCGTCTATTGTATTGATTTTATCGGATATTAATATGCCAGGAATGAATGGGCTAGAACTGCTCAGGATTCTCAAAGAAAAGTTTCCCGATTTAAAAGTTTTTATGATTACGGCTTATGGAGATGAGAGAAATTACCAAACCGCAATGGCTTATGGAGCTGATGACTATATTACTAAGCCTGTTAATTTTGATACACTCAAAAATAAAATACTCAATTTGGAGTAAACTCACAAGGAAACATATTGAGTAATTGGTAATGGGTAATTCCTAATTGAAAGCAGTACCTCAGTCGAGTTAAAATTGCTCGATTGCATTTTCCTTATGTGCTTCTGGAGCGCAAGTTTTTTATGAGTTTTAATAGTCACTGAAACATTAATATGTCAGCAAAAATACTGTTTGTGGATGATGAACTAGATTTAGAATCTCTAATTTCCCAGAGATTTAGAAAAAAAATACGCGCCGAAAAATGGCAGCTTTTTTTTGCCCATAATGGCGTACAAGCGCTGGAAAAATTGAAAGAACGCCTGGATATAGATATAGTAGTGACCGACCTTAATATGCCTGAAATGGATGGTCTGACTTTACTCTCTCAAATTAATCAGATAAACCTCCCCCTCAAAACAATAGTTATATCAGCCTATAGCGACATAAAAAATATAAGAAATGCGATGAACTTCGGTGCTTTTGACTTTCTAACCAAGCCGATAGATTTTCAGGATTTAGAAATTACCCTCAACAAAACGCTGCGCGAGGTGCAACAGTTAAAAGAAAATCTGCGCTTGCGGGAGTCAGAAGCTCGCGCTAGAGAAGAAGCTCAGCATTTACAGAACTGTATGCAAGACCTAAAAAATACCCAAGCTCAACTGATTCAGACTGCAAAAATGTCTTCTTTGGGTCAAGTGGTTGCGGGGATTGCCCATGAAATCAATAACCCCGTCAACTTTATCTACGGCAATATCAGCCACGTCAGTGATTATATCCAAGACCTACTCCACCTGCTGCATCTGTATCAGCAGTACACTCCTCCCAGTTCGGAGATTCAAACTGAAATCGAAGCCATAGATTTGGAATTTCTGATAGCAGATTTACCCGCTATTCTGGCTTCGATGAAAGGGGGTGTTGACCGCATTCAGAAGATTGTTTTGTCTTTGCGTAACTTCTCAAGGTTGGATGAAGCTCACATAAAGCCTGTTGACATTCACGAGGGGATAAAAAGCAGCCTGATGATTTTGCAGAATCGACTTCACACAAGGGCAGCGCGTCCTGAGATTCAAGTTATCGAGGACTACAGCGCTCTGCCTTTAGTCGAATGCTATGCTGCAGAAGTAAACCAGGTGTTTATCAACATCCTTTCTAATGCGATTGATGCTTTGAAGGAGTACAACAAACAACAGTCACTAGAGGACATCCGCGCTTGCCCGCTGGCCATTACTATTCGCACTTTTCTGAAGCAGGAAAAATCCCGTGTCGTCATTCAAATTCTGGACAATGGGCCGGGAATGACCGCCGAGGTGAAAGACCGTATTTTTGAACCATTTTTTACTACTAAGCCTGTAGGTGAGGGTACTGGTTTGGGTCTTTATATCAGCTACCAAATTGTACAGGAGAAGCATGGGGGCGCATTGAAGTGTTTTTCAGAGGTGGGGCAGGGAACAGAGTTCTGGATTGAAATTCCAATCAGACAAACGAGGGCGACACTCAACCTTAGCTAATCCATCGACTTTTACCAAACTCAGAGCCTATTCTAGCCATCCGGTTTGCCATTGCAGAAACCAGCCTTTTCATTACTCCTGAAATAATCTATAATAGGACGTAAAGTAGATAAAAATTACTCGTTGGATAAGTTAATAAACCCCAGGAGTTCAAAAAATGTCGCCTACAACGGAAATGGCTCTCAAGATGCCAGCTAAAATATTATTTGTGGATGACGAGCCAGATTTAGAAACTTTAATTTGCCAGAAATTTAGACAAAAGATCCGCACAGGAGAATACCAAGTTTTTTTTGCACACAATGGTGTAGAAGCGCTTTCAACGTTGCGAGAGCAGCCGGATATAGATATTATACTGACAGACATTAATATGCCAGTCATGGATGGCATGGCTTTGCTCGCGAAACTTAACGAGCTAGTTACTCTGGTCAAAACAGTAGTTATATCTGCCTATGGCGACTTGGGAAATATCAGAAAGGCAATGAACGGCGGGGCCTTTGACTTTTTGATTAAGCCAATAAATTTTCAGGATTTAGAAATTACAATTAACAAAACTTTATGCCATGTGCAACAGCTCAAGGACAACGAGCGCTCCCGCCAAGAAAGAGAGGAGAAATTGCGGCAATCGGAGGCGCGAGAGCGAGAAAAAGCGATCCAACTAGAACTGGCACTGCAAAATTTACAGCGCACCCAGTCTCAGCTTATTCAGACTGAGAAAATGTCGAGCTTAGGACAACTAATTGCAGGTATTGCCCACGAAATTAATAATCCTGTTAACTTCATCTATGGCAACTTAACTTATGTCGCGGATTACACTCATCAGCTATTGAGTTTAATCACGCTTTACCAACAGCACGATGCCGATAAATACCCTGAAATAGAAGCTTTAATTGAGCAAATAGAGCTGGAATTTATCAAAGAGGATATGCCTAAAATGCTGTCTTCGATGCAATTGGGGGCAGAACGTATCCGTCAGATTGTGGTGACGTTGCGGAACTTCTCGCGCCTAGACGAAGCTGAGATGAAACCCGTTAATATTCATGAGGGAATCGATAGCTCTCTAGTAATTTTGCAGAGTCAGCTCAAGGCTAAGCCGAATTCTTCGTCTATTCAAGTTATTAAAGAATACGGAGATTTGCCACAAATAGAATGTTATGCCTGTCAGTTGAATCAGGTATTTATGAATTTGTTAAGCAATGCCATTTATGCCTTGAATCACTATGATAAAAAACTCAGCCCTGAGCCAATTAAAAACGAGCCTAGGACGATTACGATTTCTACTTCTCTGCTGAATTGCGAGTCGGTAAGAATCAGTTTTAAAGATAATGGCCCGGGGATGACAAGCGATGTAATAAATCGGCTATTTAATCCTTTTTTTACAACTAAACCTCTGGGTGATGGCACGGGCTTGGGATTATCGATCAGCTATCAGATTGTGGTGGAGAAGCACGGCGGAGATTTGAAGTGTTTTTCGCAGCCCGATCGAGGTGCAGAATTTGTGATTGAGATTCCGATTAGGCAGAGCGAGCGGGTAGAGATGAAGGCGAGTTAAGGGGAATAAAATTGGCTAAAAGAACGCGAAATCCGTACAAGTCAAGCTTATTCGTTGTGCGAATTGAGGGGCGGAAATTTACACCTTTGGTAGCGGTAGGCTGCGGCATCGCACTCAGCGGGAGTGAAAGTAAATACCAGATTTTAAGTCGTTTGTCAGCTTGTCAGGGTCGCGGACTGGTTAAGGTGATGGGTGAGAGCATGAACACGCCTTCACCTTAACCAGTTGCGTAAGTCTTGAACTAATAATTAATGACTAATGACTAAGGATTATCTTCCTCCGACGACGACATTTTTAATCCGCAAATGGGGGCCGCCGACGCTTACGGCCAAACCGTTCTGGCCGCCTTTACCGCAACCGCCGTAGGCATAAACCGAGTCGTTTCCTATAGACTCAATATCCTTTAACGTCTGAAATACATTGCCGCTTAAAGTGACATCGCTGACCGGTTCGGCCAATTTGCCGTCGCGAATCATGAACCCTTGAGCCGCCGCAAAGGTAAACATTTCGCCGTTGGTTTGTCCTCCCAACATCCGCACTGCATACACTCCTTCGTCAATGTCGGCAACCATTTCGTCAAAAGAATGTTCGCCAGACTCGATCGCAGTATTAGTCATCCGCACCAAAGGCATAAAAGTAGCGCTCAGAGCCCGGGCATTTCCCGTCGGACTTTCGCCCATTTTGCCCGCAGTCTCGCGATTGTGCATCCGAGCGGCTAAAACTCCATTTTTAATTAAATGCTTGCACTGAGCCGGCACGCCTTCGTCATCGTATTTCAAAGTTCCCGGCAATCCCGGCACAGTTGCGTCGTCAATTACATTCAATTGTTCGATCGCCACAGGCTTGCCCAAAGTCAACAATTCCTGCATTTTCGGGTTTTCGTAAATGCCGTCTGCTTCCGACAAATGACCGAAAGCTTCGTGAATAAAAACCCCCGACAAATAAGGGTCTAAAATCACCGGATACTGACCGCCTTTCACCGATTTTGCCTCTAGTTGGCCCACAGCTCGAACTGCCGCACTTTTAACACGATCTTCAATATTTGTCAAGATCTCGTAATCCGATCGCGAGTGAATCGACTCAAACCCTTGGCGGACGACACCGCCCTCGCCGCGGGCGATAGCCCCGAAACGGCCGGTCACGTCCAAGCGCTCTTGAGCGATGCAAGTACCTTGAGAATTCACAAAATAAGTAATCCCAAATCTGTCGCTGTAACCTGCCATTGTCGTCTGAATTCGCGGGTCATAATCTAACAGCAACTGATTGTAATATTCGAGCAATTTCCGCTTTTCGGCTAGAGTAATAGAGCGCGGGTCGCGGCCCAATTCCACCGCTACATAATCTTGAATCGGGGTGACATCTGCTAGTAGAGTTTTTTCGCTGCCAACCAAACGAGACTGCACTACAGCTTCTTCAATGCGGTCTTTTAACTCAGCTAAACCGTTAAAAGTTACAAAACTCCAGCCACCTTTGTGACAGGCGCGGATGCCGCCGGCGAGACTAAAACTGCGGTTGACAGCATCTAACCCAGGGCCGCGAAAACTAATCGCAGTTGACTCGCTTTGTTCAAGGCGAACTTCTAGATAATCTACGCGATCGCGGTAAGGTGCGATCGCTTCCATCAACTGTTCTTGCATCAAATTGCCCCTATGAATGATTAGCCGTAGCGCTGAAAAAAATTATTGCTAACTTTATTTTAGCTAATAACTTCCGTCTTGCGGGGGGCGCGCTCCCCCACGACAGCGGTGGGGGAGGATGGCGCACCCTACCCGATAAATGACGAGTCAACAAATTTTAGATTTTAGATTTTAGATTTTAGATCGATCCCATCCCGTCCTGAGCCTGCGAAGGAATGAATCCAGGGGCTTTTTAGGAAGGATGCAAAGTTTTTTAAAGTCTCCGTCCTGAGTCTGCGAAAAAATGAATCCGGGGGCTTATGACCACATTACTTTCGGTCAGTCGATTTGAGATTTAAAACTTTGTCCGCAGAATAGATGATTAGAGGCAAGCCGATGCCCGCGTTCGGCGGGCGTCCTAGAAGACCCAAAACTCGTGCTAGCTTGCGAAAAGTCCGGTATCCCCGAAATCTTGGATTTGCTTAAAGAAATCGAACTAAACTAAATCTATCTAAAGACGTAAAAAAATACCTTAACCCCCGGCAGATGGAATACTTTAAGGTTAAAAAATTCCAAATTTCACCGTATTTAGCAGCTATTTCGGCATCAATAGCAATTTTGGTCGGAGTTGGCATTTTAGATCGATCGGAACAGCGGCGATTTTTTCACTACAACCGCGCTAGCACCCTTGAGCGCCTCAGCACAGTCCGTTCTAAGCTCGAAGGCGCTTTGAATTCCCGCGTATTTTTGACGCGGGGTTTGGGGGCTTACCTTTCCAACAACCCAAACATCACTGAAGCCGAGTTTACAGCGACGGCGAGAATTCTGGTGGCACAGCAACCGGGCATCCGCGCCATAACTTTAGTTAAAGGCACGACGATCGCTTACATTTATCCACGGGAGGGAAATGAAGCGCTGATCGGGGTTGACTTGACGGCGCTACCCGAACAGCGGCAAATGGTCAAAGAGGTCATCCGAAACAGAAAAACTTTGCTTGCCGGGCCCGTGAAATTATTGGAGGGGGACGAGACGTTTATCAGCCGATCGCCGATTTTTCTCACACCATCCGGCGTCGAACCCGAAACAGGAGTTTACTGGGGCTTGACAGGTCTGATCATCGACAAAAATTCCCTGATTGAGGAAGCAGGACTCCACGACTCCTCAGCGAACCTGCAATACGCTCTGCGAGGCAAAGACGGGACTGGAGCATCCGGCCTTGTGTTTTTCGGTGACGGGTCAATTTTTCAGCACAATCCGGTGCTGCTGGAAGTGACTTTACCCAACGGTTCCTGGCAGTTGGCAGCAATTCCGGCGGGAGGATGGCCTGCGAATTCGCCGTTTCGGGGGTGGCTGCTTTTTGGAGGTGGTTTGCTGGCACTTTTGAGCGGCGCGGCGGTTTTTAGCTGGGTGTACGGTCGTGCGAAACTGCGATCGAGCGAAGTTAAGTATCGGCAACTCGTTGAGAATGCTAACAGCATGATTGTGCAGTTAGACAGTGAAGGCAAGATTACTTTTTTTAACGAGTTTGCTGAAGCTTTTTTCGGGTATTCAGAAGCAGAAATCATCGGCAAAAGTGCGATCGGCACAATTATACCGAAAACAGAGTTATTTGAAAGTGACCTGGCGACAAAGATTCGAGACTGTTTGGCACAGCCAGAAAAATACTTCCAAAACGAAAATGAAAATATCCGCAGCAATGGGGAAAGAGTGTGGATAGCGTGGACCAATAAACCTTTACTAGATGCGAAGGGAAATTTGGCAGGACTGCTTTGTATCGGGACGGATATTAGCGATCGCAAACAAGCTGAAATCGCTCTGCAAGCTTCGGAATCGGAACTTCGAGCTTTGTTCGCTGCCATGAACGACGTAATTTTCGAGGTCGATATTGAGGGACGATGCCTGAAAATTGCCCCGACCAATCCCCAATTATTGTACAAGCCATCGGCGGAGTTGGCCGGTAAAAAAATCAGCGAATTATTCAACCCAGAAATGGCTGAATTTTTTCTGGAGCAAATTCGCACCGCCCTCGCTACAAATCAAACCTGTACTTTTGAATATAACCTGGAAATTGCCAGCGTACAAAAGTGGTTTGCCGCTACCATTTCGCCACTGAAAGAAAAAACAGCTCTGTGGGTAGCCCGCGACATTACAGAGCGCAAGCAAGCTGAAAGTTGGTTGACCGGTCAAAAACAAATTTTAGAAATGATTGCTAAGGGCGCTCCTCTTGGCGATACTTTAAATACTTTAGTTGAAATTATCGAACAGCAATCTAGAGATGTCATCGGTTCGATATTGCTTCTAGCTCCCGATGGCAAACATTTACTGCACGGAGCCGCGCCCAGTTTACCCGACAGTTACAATGCTGCTATTCATGGCAAAGCCATCGGCCCAGATGTCGGTTCCTGCGGCACTGCTGCCTTTAGCCGCCAACAGGTGATCGTTACAGATATTGCCACCGATCCTTTGTGGAAAAATTATCGAGATTTAGCCTTGAGTTTTGGACTGAGAGCTTGCTTGTCTATTCCTATTTTCTCATCTCAGGGTCAAGTTTTGGGAACTTTTGGAATGTATTATTCCCAACCGTGCCACCACCCAATTGTTAATCTGCAATTGATAGAAGCGGCGATGAATTTAGCAGGAATTGCGATCGAACGTAACCAGGCAGAAGAAAGTCTCAAACAGCTCAATCAAGAACTAGAAAATAGAGTCAAAGATAGAACGGCTCAATTGATGCAAACTGAAGAACGCTGGCAGTTAGCACTCAAAGGCAACAATGACGGCATTTGGGACTGGAACTTGCAAACAGGGAAACTTTTTGTGTCCGAGCGGTTTAAGGAAATCACTGGTTACGAAGATAGTGAAATTATTGATTACAATAACAAATGGAAGACGAGTTTGCATCCCGATGATTTAGCTATTTCTCAGCAACTTCTTCAAGAACACTTGGAGAGAAAAACGCCGCATTACATCACCGAATACCGCTTGTGGTGCTACAACAGCGCTTACAAATGGATATTGAGTCGGGGACAAGCTTTGTGGGACGCATCTGGAAAAGCAGTCCGCATGGTTGGTTCAATTACTGACATTACGGAGCGCAAACAAGCAGAGGAAGCATTGCGGGAAAGCGAGGCAAAATTCCAAAAGCTGTCTGCTAATTTGCCGGGAATGATTTATCAATTTTTGTTGTCTCCAGATGGCTCTTTCTGTTTTCCTTACATAAGTGCTGCTTGCCGAGAACTTTTTGAGTTAGAACCAGAAGATGTTCTGCAAAATGCGGCTTTGGTAACAGATTTGATTCATCCCGAAGACCGCCAAAATTATGAGGAATCGGGTGCTATTTCTGCCCAGACTTTGCAACCTTGGCAGTGGCAAGGACGGATAGTGCTACCTTCAGGCAAGATTCTCTGGTTACAGATAATGTCGCGTCCTGAAGCTAAAGAAAATGGCGATATTCTTTGGGACGGCATCGCCGTTGATGTTACGGATCGCAAGCAAGCTGAGTTAGCTTTGCAAGAAAGTCAGCAGTTCATTCAAAAAGTAGCATCGGCTACTCCCGGTATTTTGTATCTCTACGACTTGGAAGAACAGCGAAATATCTACACTAATACTTCAATGCTCGCGCTTTTGGGCTATACCAGCGACGAAATTACAGCGATGGATTCGTCACTGATGTCTCAGTTAATACAGCCAGAAGATTTGCCTAAAATTGTGAAACATCACGCCAGCTTTGCAGGAATTGAAGATGGCGAAATTAGGGAAATTGAGTACCGGGTACGGGCAGCAGATGGCCAATTTTTGTGGATGCAAAGCCGAGATACCATTTTTAGCAGGAATGTTGACGGTCAGGCTAAGGTAATAATTGGATTTTGCCAGGATACTACGACTCGCAAGCAAGCAGAGGAAGCACTGCGACAAAGCGAGGCGCGAGAAAGAGAAAAAGCTCGAGATTTAGAGTCAGCGCTCCTAGAATTGCGCTCTACTCAAACTCAGCTCATTCAAACTGAAAAAATGTCTTCTTTGGGGCAATTAGTTGCCGGGATTGCTCACGAAATTAATAATCCCGTTAACTTCATTTACGCTAATATTGATTATCTCAACCAGTATACAAAACAGTTGCTCGATCTGGTGAGTCTTTACGAACAGGAGTATCCCGAACCTAATTCCAAAATTGTCGATCGCATTCAAGAGATAGATTTGGATTTCATGGCTGAGGATTTAAGAAAACTTGTGGGTTCTATGCAGGTAGGAACCGAGCGCATCCGGCAAATTGTGTTGTCTCTCAGAAATTTCTCCAGGCTGGACGAATCGGCAATGAAGCCGGTCGATATCCACGCGGGAATTGAAAGCACTTTGTTAATTTTGCAGCACCGCTTGAAGAGTCGGGACAGCCGCCCGGAAATTGAAGTAGTTAAGGAGTTTGGAAAACTGCCACTGGTGGAGTGCTATGCCAGCCAACTGAATCAGGTGTTTATGAATATTATTGCTAATGGAATTGATGCTATTGAAGAACGATGTCACCAGTTATCGGTTCCACAATCAGAGACAAAGAGTGGACGGATTGCTATTTCCACCCGTGTAACTCCCCAGAACACTGTTAGGGTAGAAATTTCGGACAACGGTACGGGCATTCCCGAGGGGATAGTCGATCGCATTTTTAACCCGTTTTTTACTACAAAAGCTGTGGGGAAAGGTACGGGGTTGGGAATGTCTATCGCGCACTCGATTGTGGTGGAAAAGCACCAGGGTAAGATTGACTGTATTTCGTCCATAGGATGCGGAACAACTTTTAAGATTGAGATTCCGATCGACAAAGTGGATAAATAGTAGGGTGCGTCAGTCGATTTTAGATTTTAGATTTTAGATTTTAGATTTCACTCGACAGTGGTAGAGTGCGTCTGTCGATTTTAGATTTTCAGGCGCAGGCGTGGAGTCATAAGCTGACGTACCCTACAAGTATTAGCAGTTCCTGATTTTCAGGCGCAGGCGTTTGGAGTCATAAGCTGACGCACCCTACAAGTTAACGACTAAAATAGATTGAAGCTGCTAAGGAAGCGGTGCTGCATCAAACCTTTAATTGTATAAAAATTGACATGATGGGATTAATCCTGGAAGCGCTGCAAGCAATGGGACACAATGTCCGCTGGATGTCTTGGAATTTGTTTTTGGCTTTAGTACCGCTGGGCCTGAGTTTTTGGCTGTTCCGCAAACCTCGATCGCGCTGGCTGCTGTGGGGTACGGCCTTCCTCCTGGGCGCTACTTTTTTGCCCAGTACGCGCCATGTTTTGGCTTATCTGAAGCACATTGTGCAAGATGTGGGCAAAACTTACGTTTTGGGGGCGATCGCCATTACACTCGCATTGATGGCTTTAGACATCTGGGTACTGCGGCAGCGCGGAGTTCGCTCTCTCCGCTGGTGGGCCTGTTTTTTCTGGTTTATCGCATTTTTACCCAATGCGCCCTACGTTTTAACTGATATCATTCACCTGATCCGCCAGATTAAAGAGGGGAACTCGGTGTGGACTGTGGCTCTAGCTTTGATTCCGCAGTATCTAGCGTTTATGCTAGCCGGGTTTGGGGCTTACGTGCTGTCGGTGATGAATTTGGGTTACTATTTGAAGCAACAGGGTTTGAGTAGATTTATCCTGGCAACGGAGATAACTATACACGCACTTTCGGCGATCGGAATTTATTTAGGGCGATTTATCCGCTTCAACACTTGGGACATTCTTACTAACCCCGATGCGCTAGTTAACACAGTAATGAACGATTTGATTGGCAAGCGTCCGGTTTTAGTAATGGCTGTAACTTTTGTAGTAATTGCTGTTTTGTATTGGGTAATGAAACAAGTAGTTTTAGGAATTAGCCACCGATTTTACAGCAGTAGATTGCAGTCAGACTTGACCGGCGATAGCGCCACTTCTTCCAGCTAGAGCGATTGGAGATTTGAGATTAAATAATTGATTCAACAGATGAGTCTAAGAGCTTGAACTAAGTTACTAAATTTTTTCTGTCCACCAGTTAACTCGGAAAACAAGTTTCCGTCTGTGGGTGAGACAAATTTTTTCGCGAAACTCCCAAATAAATTACTGCTGCATTTTGTCACAAGACTTGATATGTTAGAACAGTCAAAGTAGTTTTGTAAACAGCAAAGATGAATCGATTTGACCGTCAGTTGTGGCAGAGATTTATTGCGATCGCCCAACCTTACTTTTATCCTTTAGAGCCTGGAGGCGGCAGAATTTTTTTAGGATTAGTGGCGCTGTTGTTGATATTTCTCTTCGCTGCGATGTTTGTGGCTGTCAGTGTTGTCAGTTTGGGTGCTCAAGTCTTTTTTCCAGAGGCTTTTAACGGGGTTGCGGCTGGCTTAGCTACTTTGATTAAAGGGATTATCTACTCACCTAAAATTGCGATCGTTGGTTTAATGATAATCCTCCCGGTGGCTGCTTTTGTCTTTTTTAGAAGCAAGTTGATACCGCGCTGGAAGCAGTGGAGCATGTTAGCTCTGCTGCTATTTTTGTCGCTGTCAGTTAGCGGAATTAACGTAGTCATTAGCTACATTGGTAACTTTTTTACGACATCACTTGCTGAAAAAGATCAGACCACTTTTTGGCGCTTTATGTGGGTCTATGCTGGAGTTTTCATCATCAGTACTCCGATAGTGGTGATTTACCGCTATACAGAAGAAAAACTAGGACTGTATTGGCGAGAGTGGATGACTGATAGTTTTCTGGATAGATATTTTCAAAACCGCGCTTATTACGAAGTAAATTCTCAGAGAGAAATCGACAATCCCGACCAGCGAATAGCTGAAGATATCAAATCATTTACGAGTACGAGTTTATATTTTTTGCTGCTGATGATGGGATCAATTATTGATGTTATTTCATTTACGGGTATTCTTTGGTCTATTTCTAAAAATCTTTCGATCGGATTAATCATTTATGCTGTCTTTGGGACGACAGTAATGGTAATTATTGGCAAAAGGTTGATAATTTTTAACTTCAATCAGCTCCGCAAAGAAGCAGACTTTCGCTATGGCTTAGTACACATTCGGGACAATGCAGAATCAATTGCATTTTATCGGGGAGAAGCACAGGAATCTGTTCAGGTAAAACAGCGATTTTTAGAAGCAGTTCGGAACTTTAATTTGCTAATTGGCTGGCAGCGGAATCTGGAATATTTTACACTCAGCTATAAATATGCAACTTATATTATTCCCTCTTTGTTTCTGGCTTCTATCTACTTTGCAGGTAAGATCAGATACGGCGATATTACTCAAGCTGAATTTGCTTTTCGTCAGGTTTTAGTGGCATTTTCTTTAGTTGTATATAATATTGAAGACTTGAGTGCTTTTGCGGCGGGGATTAATCGTATAGCTACGTTTAATGAGTATTTAAAGTATGAAAAAAATGCTGTTAAATTAGACGGAATTCAAACAATCGATACAGTTATAAATTCGCAGTTGATATTGGAACACGTTACTTTAGATACTCCGAAGCAGCAAAAGAATTTGATTAGGGATTTGTCGGTAGCGGTGTCGCCAGGGGAAGGACTGTTAATTGTCGGTCAAAGCGGTGCTGGGAAGAGTTCTTTGCTGCGGGCAATTGCGGGTTTGTGGGACGCGGGAACGGGTCGTTTGACGCGGCCGGAATTGGGGGAAATGCTATTTTTGCCGCAGCGTCCTTATATGATTTTGGGTAGTTTGCGATCGCAACTTCTGTATCCCAACACCAGCAGCGAGGTTGATGAGAAAAAATTGCGTCGCGTTTTAGCATTAGTAAACTTAGCAGATTTGCCGGACAGATTGGGCGGTTTTGATGCGGATTTAGATTGGTCTGAAATTTTGTCGCTGGGAGAACAGCAGCGTTTAGCTTTTGCTAGATTGTTATTGACGGAACCGAGATACGCTATTTTGGATGAGGCAACAAGTGCTTTGGATTTGAAAAACGAGCAACATTTATACGACCAATTAAAAGCCACTAAAACTACTTTTGTGAGTGTAGGCCACAGAATGAGTTTGTTGCAATATCACCAGCAGGTTTTGGAACTTTTGGGCGATGGGGGTTGGCGGCTGGTTTCGACGGAAGATTACCGCGCTAGTATGAAGGTTTTTAGCTGATACAGCACTGCTTTCAGGAATTGTGAATTTACCCGGTTGTTGGTTCGCGGTGGGTTGTGGTGCGGTTGGAGATTTATGGTTGGGTCCTATAAATTAATCGCCGTGTCTCTACCTATCGTACAATAGGTTATACGAGTAGGGAAACAGCAACAATTTATGGCGATAAACTCCCCGTTCCTCATACCATTTTAGATTAAATAATTAAATTATTAAATAATAGAATAATTGAATAATTGGGAAGGACTGATGGTGTATGGGTTTGGATCACTGGCTGAGAGTTGCATTTTTTCAAACTGATATCACAATCGATAATTGGGTATAAATATCTAAAAATGCCCAAACAACAAAAAGCAAGCTGAACGTTGGCAGATTCGATTCAATTGCTCACCCGCGAGAACTCACACAATATAATAGAAGATAGATTTTTAGTATAGGCGAGATTCCTACCTTGACTACTCCGATTCCTCAAAACTTTGTGCAAACGATCGCCAAACAGCGCGGTGTCACAGATGCCGAATTAGAAACTGTGTTTATGGCTCTCGACGGCCAATCTACAGCGACGATCGCCACAAAGCTGGGCATTAGCGACATCGCCGTTCGCAAAAGACTCGGCGAAGTTTACAAAAAGTTTCAGATCGGGGGGAACGGCCCTGGAAAGCTTTCGGAATTGAGGCATCAGTTGCTGTTTTCATACCACACCGATCGGGGAACGAGCGATTTTAGTCGAGGTAAAGGCTCTCTATTGAAGATGGCAATTGGACACCGACAGGAAGATTGGGGCCAAGCACCAGATGTTTCGGTTTTTTATGGACGGACTGAAGAATTAACTACTTTAAAGCAGTGGATTGCATCCGATAATTGTCGCCTGGTAGCGCTGCTGGGTTTGGCTGGTAGCGGCAAAACAACTCTGTCGGTGCAGTTGGCAAAACAGATACAGAATGAGTTTGATTTTGTGATTTGGCGATCGCTGCGATCGACACCAGCACCATCCGACTTCCTAGGAAGCTTAATTCAACTTTTTTCTAACCAACAAAAACCCGATGTGCCCATCGACCTCAACAGCAAAATTTCGCGCTTGGTAGAGTATCTGCGGAAACACCGCTGTCTGGTAATTTTAGACGATTTTGAAGCGGTTCTCAGACCAGAAGAATTAGCGGGACACTACCGGGAAGGCTACGAAGGATATCGAGATTTAATTGTGCGGCTGTGTGAGGTCAATCACAATAGCTGTTTACTGCTAGTTAGTTCGGAAGAACCTACGGAACTGGCTTTGCTGGCGGGAGAAAAAGTGCGGTCTTTAAAACCTGCTATTTCCGAGGAAATAGCGCGGGAAATTTTCCAAGAAAAAGGTTTGTCGCCTCAAGATAAAGAGTTGGAAATCTTGTTATCCCGGTACGGAGGCAATCTGTTAGCATTAAAGATTGTAGCGACAACAATTAACGAGTTTTTCGAGGGAAATGTTTTAAAGCTTTTGGAAGCAACGGCGTTATTTATTGAAGAACATATCAGCAATTTGCTGGCGCAGCAGTTCGATCGAATGTCGAGTTCCGAACAAGATATTGCCTACTGGATTGCTATTGCTCAAAGCCAGATTTCCCTAGCAACTTTACGAGAGCAGATGTTGGTCAATTCATCGCTTTCAGATTTGCTGAAAAATCTCGATTCTCTAGGTCGTCGCTCGCTGATTGAAAAAATTAGTGAGGGCGGGGAAACTGTTTTTATGCTTCAGCCTTTGATCGTGCAATATGTGAGCGACAGATTAGTCGATCAGATTCGAGCGGAGGTTTTGGAGACAGTTAAGACCCAAGGAATAGAAAGAATGCGGCTGTTGAAAACTCACAAATTGAGCATCAACATTGCTAAACGGAAAGGGGATAAAGGCGAACCAAGTAGCTCTATTTTAGTATTAGTAAAAAATCGGTTGCAAGTGTTGTTTGTGAAGACGACAGGCTCTGAAGAACCTCTAAATATCTTGAAGAAAGTGGCCTCTGATCTGGAGGATAAATCGATTCTTGAGGTGGGATATGCTAGGGAGAATCTGGTGCAGATTATTTCAGAAATTCAGCGATAAGAAAAAAGCGATCGCCCTTTGACAAAAGCGATCGCCCAATTTTCAACACAAACAGAGTTCGATAAAATTATTTGACAATGCCAAAAACCGATGCAGATTCAGACCGTGTAATTTTGTCCAAAGCAGGCGATTTTTGAGCTTGGGCAATCTTGGGAACCAAAAGTTGATTCGCATAAATCCGAGGATTTTGTTGAGCGATTTGGATGTAAGATTGGCGGACTTCTGCGTTGACTGCGACAGTCTTGGCATCGTAGACTTGCATCGCCATGTTGGGATAAAAACCAATGCCGACAATCGGTATCAAAAAGCAAAATGCGATCGCCACTTCCCGAGGTTTAGCATCAATAAACGGTGCATCACCCGGCAAAACGCAACTATTACCAAAACAAACCGCTTCATCCAGATTGTTTCTCTGATTCTGCAAATTGAGATCCTCAAGGTCGCAAGCCGCTAGTGTCCCACAGTTGTAAAATAACTGTCGCAGCATTGAGAGCAAATAAATCGGCGTCAAAATCAGTCCTACAGCAGCCAGGAAAACTGTCACCGCGCGGAAAGAACCGCTGTACATATCGCTAGTTGCGACGCCCACAAACACGGACAATTCGCTAGCAAAACCGCTCATTCCGGGGAGTGCCAAGGATGCCATCGCGCCTGCGGTAAACAAGGCAAACACTTTCGGCATGACTTTCCCAATCTCGCCCATCTCGTCCATGATCATTGTATGGGTGCGATCGTAAGTAACGCCAGCCAGGAAAAACAATACTGAGGCGATTAAACCGTGGGAAATCATTTGCAACAGCGCCCCGTTGATTCCCAAATCCGTGAAGGAAGCAATACCCAACAACACGAATCCCATGTGAGAAATCGACGAATTCGCTAGGCGGCGCTTCATGTTCGATTGACCGAAGGAATTCAGCGCGCCGTAGATAATGTTGACCACGCCGAGCACCGCCATAATCGGTGCAAAGTAAACGTGTGCTTGGGGAAGAAGTTCCAAATTCAGCCGAATCAGTCCGTATCCGCCCATTTTCAGCAATACGCCTGCCAGAATCATGGACACGGGAGAAGATGCTTCACCGTGGGCATCAGGTAGCCAAGTGTGGAAGGGGAAAATCGCCAGTTTCACACCGAAGGCAATCAGCAATCCCGCATAAAGCAGTAATTCTAAACCCAGTGGGTAGTCCTTCAACCCAAGTTCTACCATGTCGAAGGTGGGGGTGCCTCCGCCGTAGAATGCCATTGCTAAGGCAGCTATCAAAATAAAGATGGAAGCGCCTGCGGTATAAATCAAGAATTTGGTAGCTGCGTAGCGACGGTTTTGTCCGCCCCAAATCGAGATTAGCAGGTACACCGGAATTAGTTCTAGTTCCCAGACAATGAACAGCAGCATGATGTCTTGGGCGACGAACACTCCTATTTGTGCGGAGTACATCACCAGCATCAGGAAGTAAAAGAGTCGTGGCTTGCGATCGACTTCCCAGGCTGCAAAGATTGATAGCGTCGTCACCAATCCCGCCAACAGTACCAACGGAACAGACAGCCCGTCAACGGAAACAGACCAGTTGAGGCCTAAAGAAGGTATCCAGGAATATTGCTCTACGATTTGGAAAGTAGAGATGCTTGGATCGTAATGAGTCCAAAACACCCAGCACATTAATACAAAATCTGCAATACCTACGCCTAGGGCATACCAGCGCACGGTTTTGCCGTCTGTATCGGGCAGAAAAGGGATGGCGAGGGAAGCTACCAGGGGTAGGATGACAATTGCGGTCAGCCAAGGAAATTGATCCGCTATCATAGTGAGAATAAATACTTAGTTGGAAGTTACCAAAATTATAATACTAAATTTAATTAAAACTTAAGATTTATTCATAAATATTTTTTATATCTTAGGGCGTGTCATTAATTAGGTAGGTTGACAAAACAGAATTAACGTGTATTGAGTAGCGCTCATAGGGTTAAGCCAGCCAAATGACTGATGCTGCCAGTAGCGCCGTGTCATGGGGTTTTCCTGAAGCTTGAGTGAGCGATCCGATCCCTACCCACATTCGTCAGCTTTTGTCAACTCTTTTAATTGATGACACACCCTAGATAAAAGCAAAATAAAATATCACGAATTGCTACACACGTCAATTGATTTTCGATTTTTGATTTTTGATTTTCGATTCAGGACTTACAAACAACAAAATATAGCGTTTTGTAGGCGCAATCTGCCTGGGGTGGCGCCTATTCTGGTAGATGGTTGGGTAAGTTTTGTGTATTAAGGGCGATCGCAAATTAGCTTTCAATCAGCGTTCAATCTGGATCAACTCCCAATTCGCGCAACTTAGCCGCCAATCGTTGTGCCCTTTGGCTTTCCTGGTCAGCCCTTTGCCTTTCTTGCTCAGCCCTTTGGCTTTCTTGCTCAGCCCTTTGCCTTTCCTGGTCAGCCCTTTGTCTTTCTTGCTCAGCCCTTTGCCTTTCTTGCTCAGCTTGTTCTGAACTCCACAGCAACAAATTACCTCCATCATCCCACCAGCGCAGCCAGTTCATCGTTTGTCCCAACCTTTCCCCCGACCAAATCCCCAGATATAGTTCCAGTTGTGGAATCCACACCCGCCCCTGCTCATTGGCTGAATATAAAACATACCGCCCATCTTGCAAATAGCGCACTTCTAAAATACCTTCGTAGGGGTCATAAGTGACATAAGTAGGTACTTGAAGAATCTGTTCGTAAAAGTGGAGTTTGCCATAGGGCGGAGTTGCTCTGACCGATAATTCTCCTCCCTCTGCTTCCGAGAGAAACTCCATCACGATCGCCACATTAGCACCATCAGTGTGAGGAGTATAAGTACGGCGAATTACCCCATCTGCTAGAGGATGCACTTGTGGCACATAAAACCAGTCTGGAGCTTTGACAACAATCTTTTTATTGACTGTAGCGACTAACCCCAAATTAGAGGCAATCAGCATTTCTGGCTGGATACATCCTGCGGCTCCCAGTGCATCGGTGAGACCAGCGGCGAGAGAAGGTTGTTGAGTATTTTCTACCGGATCGTCCGGTAATATGAAGTTAGTTGGTAGGGGTTCCCAGGTGACGGTTGGTTTGGCTTTGATAGACGAGGCTTCGAGTACCATTGTATTAACCCTCAACCAGAAATGTTTGTAAATTTATTTATATTAACTCAAGTTGCGAGTTATTCTAAAAACAAAGAAGGTTGAAAACTGATAGAAGTATTCAGAGCGATCTAGATACAGTCAAGAGTTGTTCGCCAAAAGATGCAATTAAAGAGCGATCGACCAATTGCGATATCCATTGTTCCGGTATACCAGATTCTCCGTAAAAAGCCCCCGCCAACTGTCCGTAAACCGCACCAGTTGTATCCGCGTCGTCGCCCAAATTCACAGCCAACAAACAGCCTTCAGCAAAAGAAGAACTGTTGTAAAACGCCCAAAGCGCCGCCTCCAAAGACTTGACAACATAACCCGTACCTTTAATTTCAGGAGGTTGTCGCAATTTAAAAGAACCCGCCGCAATCTCATCAATCTCTCCTACCAGCGGATTTGCTGCCCAATATCCAGAAATCGGACAAAATCTTTCCGACAGCAACACATCTTTAGCAACTCCATTCACAGCCCCCGCAATTAAAGCACCAAAATAGCGGCAAGCATCCACACAAGTAGCAGCACCGTGAGTAGTTCTCGAACTTTCTGCAGATTTTTCTATGACTTCCAAAGGATTTTTAGCATAAAACAAAGGCACGGGAGCCAAACGCATAATCGAACCATTTCCAGCAGTCCCAGCATCGGTAGAACCACAGAAAGGTTTTCCTGTATTTTTAAACTGCCAAAGTGCTTGCCGCACCGTATTGCCAATATCAAAACATGCACCAGTGCTGCTCAAATGTCCCTCTCGCCACCACCGCACATAAGTTTCTAACTGATGGACAGGATCGAAACCTTGTTTCTCAATCAAACTTTCGGCCAAACAAAGCGCCATCGAAGTATCATCCGTCCACTCGCCCGGTTGCAGTCGAAACGGGCCGCCGCCAACCATATCGTTAATAGGCGCAAACGTTCCGGGGCGATGGAACTCTAAAGTTGTTCCGAGAGCATCGCCCACTGCTAAACCGAGAAGACTGCCGCGATAACGTTCTATTTGTTGCATAACCTAATTGAAAATTAATAATTAGTAAGCGCTAGTGAATTCAAAACCATTTCTCTCAGCATCTGATCTGCCTGTATAACAATCGATGCCAAACTTGTCAAATTCTCTCATTCTCTCCTCTGTTAAATCTCTTTCTCTGTGTTCTCTGCGCCCTCTACGGTTCATTAAAACAAAATCTCGTCCACAATCGAAATAAAATTGTGAACTTCTCTCATTCTCTCTTCTAAATCTCTTAATTCTCTTTCTCTGTGCCAAGAGCGCCCTCTGCGGTTCATTAAAACAAAAACTCGTCCACAATCGAAATAGAATTGCCCTGGCTGCCGTTAAAAATAAAAAAACAAGACTTTCCCCCCCAAATGCTGAGGCAAAAGACGACTCAGGCTAATATTGATGTTAACCTGTCCCTACCCGAGATCAAACTGTCCCATGACACCCGATGCCTCCGCCGCAGCCGCTGCTGCCGCCCCTCAATCAACACCCGAAGTCAGCTTAGAGTTGCAAGTCCGACTCAAGACAGAAGATGGACAGCTACTATTGCTACTCCCCCCAGAAACCAATAGCGAACCCGCAACAGCTTCCGCCTCGACTTGGACTGAACTTTGGCAACAGCTAAAAGTTAGGCTGAATGCGGGAGAACGCTTTTGGCAGCCAAACGCAGAAGTACAATTGATGGGGAACGATCGACTTTTAGATATCCGCCAACTGCAAGAAATCGCTGATGCACTAGCCGAAGTGGAACTGCAACTCAAACGAGTCCACACCAGTCGCCGCCAAACCGCTGTTGCCGCAGCTACGGCAGGCTATTGTGTAGAACAGCAGCCTCCGGTTTCTTCCCTGAATAAAACCACTGCCGAAAAACCGCAATCACTGGCGGAACCTTTATATTTGCAGATGACAGTGCGATCGGGCGTAGAAATTCGCCATCCGGGCACCGTCGTACTTTTGGGAGACGTAAATCCTGGCGGATCAGTAATCGCCGGAGGCGATATTCTAGTTTGGGGCCGTTTGCGGGGAGTCGTACACGCCGGTGCTGGTGGCAACACCAAAAGCGTGATTATGACCTTGCAGATGGAACCGATGGTGATTAGGATTGCTAAGTATGTTGCCAGAGGCCCAGAAACCTCACCCGCTCAGTTTTTCCCGGAAGTCGCCTATGTGACGCCCCAAGGGATTCGGATCGGTAGAGCCTCTGATTTTGACAAATCGCAGTTAGTGGGGGGTAATGAGTAATCGATAATTGATAATTGGTCATTAGTAATGGGTAATTGGGAATTGGTAAGGGGTAATTGGTAATACTATTTCTCTTTAACCCTGCACTTGATAATTGTTGCCTAGGCTAAATCAGTCACTAAAGGACGATTTAAAAATTAAGTGCAAATTTATAGAGGATTAGTATTACAAGGAGAGTTGTGGGTTTATGAAGTAGGGACAAAGGCTTTCGCAGTGTCCCTACGGCGGGGATAGATCGCTCGCGCGGTGTCGTTCATAAACGTGGTATCTGCTGTAATTGACTGAATAACAGATTGCTGCCAAATTACCCAAGAATAATTGCTAATTATCAATTAACAAT
Organism: Microcoleus sp. AT9b-C3; assembly: GCF_036705485.1. Lineage (NCBI taxonomy): Bacteria > Bacillati > Cyanobacteriota > Cyanophyceae > Oscillatoriales > Microcoleaceae > Microcoleus > Microcoleus sp. AT9b-C3. Next base: position 24,226 of record NZ_JAUBUR010000034.1, read on the forward strand.
AAGACCAATTACCAGTTACAAATTACAAATTACCCATTACCAATCACCAATTCCCAGTTACCAATAAATCTAAAATCGCTTATGGCTCGCATTATTGTTGTTACATCAGGGAAAGGCGGGGTAGGAAAAACGACCTCCACAGCCAATCTCGGCATGGCTTTAGCTAAGCGGGGGCGGAACGTTGCCGTAATTGATGCCGATTTCGGTCTCAGAAATTTAGACTTGCTGCTGGGCTTAGAAAATCGGATTGTTTACACGGCATTAGAAGTTCTCGCTGGAGAGTGCAGATTAGAGCAAGCTTTGGTGAAAGATAAGCGGCAGCCACGCTTGGTGCTGTTGCCGGCTGCCCAAACTCGGATGAAAGATGCCATCAGCGCTGAGCAAATGAAGCAGCTTGTGGGGATGTTGGGAGCAAAATACGACTATATTTTGATCGACTCTCCTGCTGGAATTGAACAAGGTTTTCAAAATGCGATCGCCCCGGCTCAAGAAGGGATAATTGTCACAACTCCCGAAATCGCTGCTGTCCGAGATGCCGATCGAGTCATCGGTCTGCTGGAAGCCAACAACGTCAAGAAAATCAACCTGATCGTCAACCGGATCAGACCCGCAATGGTGCTGGCAAATGATATGATGTCGGTACAAGACGTGCGGGAAATCCTCGCCATTTCGCTCTTAGGCGTCGTTCCCGACGACGAGCGCGTCATCGTTTCCACCAACCGAGGCGAACCATTAGTATTGTCGGAAACAGCATCTTTAGCTGGAACTGCCTTCGACAATATTGCCCGCCGCTTAGAAGGCGAAAAAGTTGATTTTCTCGATCTAAATCCCCGTCCCGAAAACTTCTTTACTCGCCTCCGCAAGTTCTTAAATACTAAAATTATGTGATGTGCTTATTGGCGATCGATCTTTAACAGCAGCGACCGCATCACAAAAACTAGCCCAAATTTTCCCCCAGTGACACCAGTTCCCAAAAAGAATGAAACTGTAGACCAACTCCAAACCAGACGGGAATCAGTAATTCCCCAATCGAAAATCGAAAATCGAAAATCGAAAATCGTATGACGTTTTCTATGCCTAACCCTTGACAAATCAGCCTGACCCATGATACATACACTTCTCGAACGACTTTTCCCGCGCACCCCTGACAACAGCCGCGACGAGGTAAAACGGCGCCTCAAACTGGTTCTAGCCCACGACCGCTCAGAACTCAGCCCAGAAATGGTTGAGTCGATGCGCCGAGAAATTCTAGAGGTGGTGTCTCGCTACGTGGAAATCGATACCACCGGGTCTGAGTTCTCGCTAGAGAGCGACCAGCGGGCCACAGCACTGATTGCAAATCTTCCAATCCGGCGAGTCAGGCTCGAACATCCACCGGAGAATTTGCCCCAGAATTTGCCCCAGAATCCGCCCCAGAATCGACCCGAATATGTACCGGAGTATGTAGTCGAAACTCTGCCCGACACGAGAGAGTGATAGGGATTGACATTTTATTGTCAGGCAAAGAGTTCGATTCGAGCCTATCGCCATTTAAATTAAACTCTAGCAACCGCTTTCCTCGGTTAGAAAATAGACTACAATTAGTCGCCAGTTTTGCAGATCCATCGCGCCGACTTTTGGGCCCAAACTGTACATTTATACCTCCTTCATCAGGTCATCCCAGCGATCGAATGGCATGAAGAAAATCGAAGCCTCTCAAGAGTTGGGAATTCGTCGCAACACCATAGACGCCCCAAGTCGATGGTATTGCAACACAGGAGACTTCCAAACGGAGGGCATTGTGGAAACAGCCTGGTAATGGTCACTTGCATCACAAAACACGGTCAAGTTCCGAGAGTTTGTCAAAATACACAAGCACGATAACCCAAGCTGAGATTACACAACTGTGGGAGGCAGGGCATGATTGCTTTGTACTCACACCCAAAAAATAATTAAGAGTTGTAATCCCTATTGACATCGGCACAGTTAGCTAATATTCTTTTATTTAAGATTTAAAATTCTCCAACTATTTCCAGCAAAAACTTAAAAAAGTTTTCAAGTCGGCGGCTCCCTCCATAACCACTTCTAATAAAAAAGAGGAAGATTGAATCATGGCAGTATCTCTGACCAAAGGACAACGGGTATCGCTTGAGAAAGTTTCACCCGGTCTCTCAGAAGTATTCATAGGACTGGGATGGGACGTTAAAGCTACAGACACGGGTTCAGACTTTGACCTAGACTCATCATTGTTCCTGTTAGGTGCTAACGAAAAATTAATTTCTGACAATCACTTCATTTTTTATAACAATCTCACAAGTCCAGATCCCGACAAATCAGTGCAGCACATGGGAGATAATCTCACGGGGGCCGGCGAGGGGGATGATGAAGTTATCAAAATCAACCTCAAAAAAGTGCCTAATGATGTCCAAAAAATTCTTGTAACTGTAACCATCCATGAAGCACAGCAACGCCGTCAAAATTTTGGTCAGGTGCAAAATGCCTTCGTGCGAATCGTTAATGCCCAAACACAACAGGAAGCTGTTCGCTATGACCTGGTAGAAGATTATTCCATAGAGACAGCACTGATCATGGCTGAACTTTACCGGAAAGACGGTGAGTGGCGTCTCAATGCAGTGGGAGCCGGCTATCAAGGTGGTTTACAAGCATTACTCGATCGCTATAGCTAAAAGGTAAAACACATGGGAATTAACCTACAAAAAGGACAGCGCATCTCGCTTTCCAAAGAAGCGCCAGGGCTAACAAAACTGATCTGCGGATTAGGCTGGGATGTGGCGAAACGCTCAGGTGGAGGTTTGTTTGGGGCTTTTAGTAGTGTTCCAGATTATGACTTGGATGCCTCAGTGATTTGTTTAGATCGAAATGACAAAGTGAATGATATGACCAATATCGTTTATTTTGGCAATCTCTCCCACCGTTCAGGAGCTATTACGCATCTAGGTGATAATCTCACAGGGGCGGGAGAGGGAGATGACGAGCAAATTCTCGTCGATTTATCTCGAATTCCCTCGCAAATTGTCAAACTGGTTTTTACAGTTAACATTTACGATTGCATGGCACGCAAGCAAGACTTCGGACAAGTTCAAAATGCGTTTGTGCGTTTGGTTAATACGTCTAATAATCAAGAACTCGCAAAATATAACCTATCAGGTTCTGAATACAAAGGCATGACGGGGATGCTCATGGCAGAAATCTACAAGCATAATGATGAGTGGAAAATGGCGGCGATCGGTAACGGTGTTAAGGTTAATGGGTTACAGGAACTTGTGAAAACCTATGCTTAACAACTCGCTCAATACCTAGATGCTTTCTACTTGCTGGAATCCGAAGTGGGCTACAACGATCGAAACCTTTTTTTGTTGAGAATAGCTAATCAGCCGAATTTACATTGAAGGAAAACCAATAGAATGGGAATCCAATTAACCAAAGGTGAAAGATTAAGTCTTTCTAAAGCTGCTCCCGATTTAAAACAGGTGGCGATTGGCTTAGGTTGGGAGGTGAGCCAGGTTGGTCAGAGCTATGATATTGATGCTTCTGTGTTTATGTTAGGCGCTGCCGGCAAAATAATTCATGAAAAATACTTTGTATTCTATAATAATCTGAAGTCACTGGATGGTTCTTTAAGATATTCAGGAGATAACAGAACTGGGCAAGGCGAAGATGATGATGAGACGATCTACGTAGATTTGACAAAAGTCAAGATTGCTATTGAGCAAATAGTTTTTGTTGTCACTATTCACGAAGGGCTGGAAAAAAATCAAAATTTCAGCCAAGTTAAAAATGCGTTTATCAGGCTTTACAACCAGGAAACAGGAGTCGAGTTAGCTCGGTACGATTTAAAAGAAGCTTTTTCTCAAGAGACAGCTTTGGAGTTTGGCAGATTGTATAGAAAAGATTTGGCATGGAGATTTCAAGCAGTAGGAGAAGGCTATAATGCCGGCTTGCAAAGTTTTGTAGATCGGTATTTTGTTGATACTAAACAGGAAGAGAAGAAAGTAGACAAGCCTGTCTTAACTCCTGAACCTGAAAAAGAGACCAAACAGCAACCTATTGATATTACAAAAAAAGCAGATATAATCCTTTTAAAAGCAAAAGTAGATATTTGTCTTAAAAAGAAAGGGATTGAGGGTATCCTAGCAAGAGTCGCTTTGGTTTTGGATATTTCTGGCTCTATGAGCCATCAATATAGTTCTGGTGCAGTGCAAGCGTTCCTTGAAAGAATAGTTCCAGTAGCTAGCAGACTAGATGATGATGCTACATTAGATGTTTGGTTTTTTGGTTCAACATTCAAAAGAACAAGCTCGGTGACGGAGACAAATGTTGATGGCTATATCACAAAAGAAGCCGGCGAAATGAAGAGAGCTTTACTTGTTTTTAAAATGCCTTCTCTGATGCTGGAATTAGGCGGGGGAAACAATGAAAGTTTGGTAATACAAGATGTCATAAAGAAGTATACTCAGGAAAAGGCTAGTAAACTGCCTACATTTATTGTTTTCCTCAGTGATGGAGGCGTTACTAATGAGCAAGAAATTAAAAAATCTATAGTTGAAGCTGCAAAATATCCGATTTTTTGGCAATTTGTGGGATTGGCTGGTTTTAACTATGGAATTCTGGAAAGACTAGACAGTATGGGTGGCCGGCTGGTTGATAACGCTAACTTTTTTCATTTAGACGATTTGGGAAAAATCACTGATGAACAATTGTATGAAAGACTGCTGAATGAATTTCCCGCTTGGATTAAGCAGGCAAGATTGAAAGGGATCTTAAAATAGGGAAATCCGAGCATTTTGTTGCAGACTGTGGCAACTATCAACTCAACCCATAGCCCTAGCTGAAATTAGCTCAAATTAACAAGAATATTACGATAAAAAATTCCTACAATCAGTCAATGTCTCTGTACGATCGCCTAGACCTAACCAAACACAATCGCAAGCTAAAACTCCCCCTTTCTCAACGGCTAAACCTGACTAAACCCCCCAAACTCCGCTGTCAGGGCTGTCGTTCCCGTATCCAGCCTGAGTGGGAGTTTTGCCCTTCCTGTGGAAGAGTTCTAATTGATAATGATAGCGATTGTCGCCGTTGTATTTGGGTAGATGTATCAGGAATGGATGTCGCACCCGAAAATAGAGAAGCGATCTTTTCCCTACTGATGGACGCTTTCTCCAAACTCTACGGTGCATTTAGAAGCATCAAAGTATTTTTGACATCTGATACCCCCGATCGCCAAGAGTGGGGCGAAGATTTTACCCATGTTTATATATTCGCGGATAGCCAGCCGGTTGACTATCTCGGCGTGGCTAGCTTCAAGTCGGGAATGGTTACAGATCGGGCGATTATTCGGATTGATCAAGTATTCTATGCTTCTTACAATGCCAGCCTTAGTGTCAATCAACTATCTAACTTAATTGCAAATACCATTGCCCATGAAATAGGACACACACTAGGACTCGATCACTCAGCACTTCCGACCGATGTCATGCACGATGGACTCGTTCATACTGTTCATAGCTTAATGCCTCCCTCATTTCATGCAGAGCAAATAAACTCAATGAACAATGCTATTCGCAGATATAAAGCCTTGAATAATTGATTGGCTAGAACCATAAAATAGCTGAATTTAGAGATCGAATTCCCCAGGATTAATGCCCACAGCATGGCAAGCTTCTTTGACAACCTTCTTTTCATCTTTGTCAAAATTACCATCGGCACCACCGATAATAATGCCAATTTGGATGACGGCACGACCTTGATCTAGTTTTTTATTAAGTTTCCCTATCGCTTGGATAGCCTCAACTTTACCAAAATCGAAGTCTTGTGATAGCTTCTCACAATAAAAATCAAATTTTTGCTTTAACTCCGACGCCGGAAAAATTTTGAGTGTTTCATTTGAAACTATTAGAGCCGCCGTTTTTTGTCTTTCCTCGGTATTGATAGTGCCATCAGCAGCAGCAATCAATGCACATATTGCCATTGAGGCATCAGCAAAATCATTATTTTTAAACTTGGAAATATTGGTTTGCAGAGAATCATTGATTTGTGATACGTTCTGCTTTAATTTCTCCCAGAAAGTCATTTTTTCTCCTGTTTGGTGAATGAGATATGATGTTTATGACCGGAGTCACAGTAATCTAAGCTGCTCTTAACTTGCCAAGCAATTGCCAGACCCTGTAAGACCCTTAACTTTATCAATTACACTCCTGTAGTGTATCATGGTTCTTGAGATTTTAAATTAATCACGTCAATCTTCATAACTAATCGCTCTTTCACCGGTTTTTTCGTGGTCTATCTTACTTAATAACTAACCGCTCTTTCCAGAGTATCTTGTAACTGAAGTTCTAACGGTCGGTCAGAGCGAATTGTCAAACCGGGTAACTCATGTTTGACTAACATTTTTTCGCCTGTTTCAGCAGTTGCCAACGGCCAGAGTACCCAGCGGCTTCCTATGGAAAGAGTGCTCAAAGTTGCAGAGTTTTGAGTCAGCCAAATTATCGGCAGTTTCGGCCGATTCTCAACCGCATCTTCCCCAGCATTAACCGCCGCTAAAGTTTCCAAAACTACGCGGTTGCCCGAAACGAGTCCAGTCCCGGCAGTCCAAAGTTTGACGTTTAACAGGCGCTTGCTAGCATAGAAGTAAAGAGACGCTGCAACTGTCACGGCTCGTTCAAATTCTTCTGGCTGCCACGCTGCAGCGCTGTCGAGAGCAATAATAATTTCTTGACCGCCGGCTGCAACTTCTAACTCTCTCACCCGCAGTTCTCCGTAGCGGGCGCTGGTGCGCCAGTGAATTAGGCGGGTGGGGTCTCCGTGGCGGTAAGGTCTCAGGTTGCGGGTGAGGCCTTCGGTGGCAGTTTGCGATCGACTGCGATTATAAAATTGCGGGCTGTCTTCTTGACCGATGCGATCGATCAAAGGACAAGTGCTCAACGGCAAAACTTGTGGATACACAACCGCCACCGCTTTGACTGCGCGACTGCGCCGGCACCAAAACAACCCTAAAGGTGCCGCCGTCCTCAAGTTTACCTCTTGCCAACGATAGACGCCGCGCTGCCGGACTTCCAGATAGTATGTATCCCTGTATATACTGTTCGGCTCTATGACTTCGATCGGGCGGACGATCGGTTCTCCCAATACAAACGGCAAGATGTCTACGACTTGCAATAGAGTCTTAGGTTGGCGGGCGCTATTTTCGATTTCTAGTTCAACGGTGATTTGATCCCCCGCACTCACTGGTTCGATCGTCCGGCGACGGACTTCCAGCGAACGGAGCGATTTTCCAGGCAAAACCGCCGCTACTCCCAACAGCGCCAAACCCCCACCGCTGAGCACGTACAGCCACCCAGACATTGTATTAGTCGCCGACCCAAAAAAGAAAACCGTCATCCCCAAGAGCAGCCAACCCGCGTAGGCAGGGGTAACAGCACGATTTTCGAGCCAGTCGGCGATTTTGTGACCGATGTTCATAGGAGTTTAAATTGTTAATTACTCGATCGCCCTATCAAGCCTAATTGTAAAATAGTCTCAGCATTTAACACCGAATTAGCTGCGATCGATTAGATTAGAAATCTGGCATTTTTTCGCAATAAATCTACATTGACCCCGCCCAAAAACGGATACAAGCCCCCGACACTCAGTCAGGGTCGAGCCCAAAATTTTAGACTCTAGTTCCTGCTCCCAGATTAATCTGTGGAGTAAATCTAAAATCTAAAATCTAAAATCTAAAATAGACTGACTGGAGACCAAAAAATGAACCCATTAAACAATCCTACACCCGTTCAACCAGAGGCTCAAGCCCGCCGACGAACACCGCCGCCGCCCCCGCCCTTGGCTGCAACTCCCGCGCCACCTCCTGCACCAGCGCCGAGTGCGCCCCCCGCAGCCCAGAAGCGGTCTGTTGAGACACCCGTCAGTACGATCGAACAAATGGTCAGAGATGCCCATGCAGCGAGCGCTTCCGACATTCACATTCGAGTCGGTCAAGTACCTCGATTTCGGATTCGTGGCGCGATGCAAGTAGCAACCGCCCACCCCAAAGTAACGCCAGAAATTTTTGAACAGTACCTAGCCGAAATTCTCACCCCCGAACAGCGAAAACAGTTTGCAACTACCAAGGAATTAGATTCAGCAATTTTTTACCCTGGCTTCGTGCGGTGTCGGCTAAACTGTTTTGATTCCCTCAGCGGCGGTGCGATGGTATTGCGGTTGATTAGTTTGGAAATACCTACTATCGATTCCTTGAGGTTGCCAGAAGTTTTCAAAAGTATCATTTTGCGATCGCAGGGATTAATATTGGTTACAGGGCCTACCGGTTCGGGGAAATCGACAACCGTAGCTGCGATGATCGACCACCTCAACCAGATGGAGCAAAAGCACGTAGTTACAATTGAAGACCCGATCGAATTTATTCACCCCTCTAAAAAATGCCTGGTAAGCCAGCGGGAAGTCGGCTTGCATACCCACGAGTTTCAGCAGGCTTTGCGGGCTGTTTTGCGGGAAGATCCAGATGTAATTCTGATCGGGGAAATGCGCGATCGCGTTACCATTAATACAGCGTTGCAAGCAGCTCAAACTGGTCACTTAGTATTGGGCACTCTCCACACTCGCAGCGCCATTAACGCTATTAATCGGTTGTTGAACCTCTACCCCCCCGAAGAACAACAGGCGATGCGGATTCAAATTTGCGATTCTTTAGTAGCGGTAATTGCTCAACTTTTGCTGCCAACAGTTGACAACCGTCGGGTAGCAGTTCACGATATTTTGGTGAATACACCTGCCATGCACGATTACTTGATGAAAGGTGCTGATGATGAAGCTGTCCGATTAATGGAACATGATACTTACGAAGGAATGCAGATTATCAACCAGGGTCTTTACAAACTGGTGCTTGAAGGTAGAGTGACGATCGAAGAAGCAGCAAAAATTTCTCCCGAAGCCAGCGATTTAGACCGCCGTTTGCGGACAGGAGGCTACGATGTTGCCGACGCTCGTGGCTTTGAAGGCAGCAAAAAAGAACGCAGCGTTCGCGCCTAGTAGCAGCACACATACAGGGGTAGGCACTGCAGGACTACCCCACCCATCAAGTAACAAGATTTTTAGCAGACGGAAATATTTGATTAAGGCTTTTGTGCGTATTATTACTTAAAATTAAACTAAATTTAGTAACCAAAAATACATTTTAATTAAAAACTAAAATGTGAGAATCAATGTCGAGTATATTGTTAAGTTTTTTAAACGTAGACCCTACTTTACATAAACTTTAAAATTACGTGGAAACTCGTAGGTTATTGCAAAGAAATAGTAAAGATATGTTCCGAGTATTGCCAACACTCAGCCATTTAAGTATATAGTTGTAGTGACAAATTTTGGACAGAGAACATTCCGACTTTGCCGATATTTGCCGATCGCACAAGCAAGCAGGTTACCAAAGCGCTTAATAAAACTACAAGCAGAGCCGATGGCGTGTCTTTCCCATTAAGTAGCTTTTAGTCTAAAAAATCCTAAAACCAAGCAGACTTTTAAAGATTCTGTCCCTCGAAAATTTGCTTAACAAGTCGCTTATCAGCAACGGTATTTCTAGAATTTAAAGGAGCAAAAAAAGTGAAGAGTGCATTTAACCAAAGAGAAGTGTTTGAAGGTGCCAGCAAAGCGGAAATAATTGAGCGCATCCAGCAGCTAGTTCCCCCCGGTTCCCCGGAACCGCAAGATCCAGAAATCATCCAGGCTCTCCAAACTCTGACCGCACAGCTAATCGCAGCCTATCAAGCCGACGGACAATTAGAAAGCGAACCTTTTAGCGACGTGCGGGGTCGCACCATTCACCTATACGCATCCGCAGTCAGTCGCAAAATCAAAGGAAAAAGCATCCTCATCACAGGTGGAGAAGGATGTGTCGGTCGTTTCTTAATCGAAAAACTCCTCGAATTAGGCGCAACTAAAATCATTTCCACAGACAACGCCCGATGTCAAAACCCCGAAGAAAATCTCCCGCTTTTTACCAAAGAAGGTGCTGTAACTTTCTATGCCGTTGACATTCGCAACCTCAACGCGCTCAGACACATATTTGAGGTAGAAAAACCAGCAATTGTTTTTCACCTAGCAGCGCAACGCCAACCCGGACTAGCTGAAATCAAAATCCGAGAAACAGTTACAACCAGCCTGTTAGGATGTAAACACGTCATCCAACTCTGCGAAGAATACGGCGTAGAACACTGCGTCTTCTCTTCCACAGGCAAAACATCTCGATATTTTACAACCGAAGTTTACGCCGCCTCGAAGAAGTTTGCCGAATGGCAATTTGCTAAAGCAGCTCAAGAAGGAAATGTCACTTACGGGATGGTTCGCTTTACTCATATGTTGGAAAATAGCTTGTTCTGCGAGCAAATGTCCAAAAAAGTAGAGCAAGGTAAAACAGTCAACGTTCACGCTCCCCACCGCTACGTAACTGCTCAAAATCTTTTTGAAGCCGTACATTTATTGCTGAATTCTCTGATTGTGTCCGTTCCCGGAAAACTGAAATTTGTTGCTGTAAGTAATCTCGGTTGGCCAACAGAAACCTTGGAAGTAGCTCTTTATAAAATTCTTGAATCAGGCAAAAATCTGCCGATTTATTTTCAAGGACTTTTGCCGGGATATGAAGAACCATTTTTCCTTGGACAGTTTGACTGGAAAAAACCTACAGACATTCACCTCCTAATTAATGTGTTGGAAGATCCTTTTAGAAGTGTTAACGATACTGGCGACATGGTGAGCGTAGAATTAGCTCCTTTTTCTTTGCCTGTGTTAGATAAACAAGTGTCGAAGCTGGAAAGCTTAATCATCGATCCAGATTTCCCCGAAGTGCAAATCAAGCACGCTCTTGTGGCAGCGGAAAAAGAAGTGATTGCTTCCTCTTTTGCGTGGAGTGCCCCTGAAGACTTGTTGAAGATTTTGCAGTGGGGAATCAATCCCAAAAAATTGCAAGGTTACGGAACCGAAATCGCTGACTATAGCGAGATTATCGAACTCCTCCTGCAAGGAATCTGCGGGCGGCTTAACCAAGAAGTCTTGAACTGTGCTGGAGTTACTGCTGATGAATTTGATGATTTAGTTGAGAGTCTTTCTACGCTGGATTCAATTCAAGCAGAAGTGGGCTATTTGCGATCGCTTTCGAGATACCTCAGAGAATTTGCACCCCCGGCACAGTTCACCACCATAAAATCTGAACCTGTTGCTATGCCTGATGCAGCGTAGCTTGAACATAGTTTTGAGTTGGGAGATTGCTTCCTGAGTGCTCACCCCCTCGGGGTGAATGAGCTAAACATCGACTAAGTTTTTAGTTGATTAATCAGTCCTGGACGCAGAACCTAATTATGTAGGGTGCGCAGTGCGCACCTTACTTAGCTGATTAAGCAGTCCTGGACGCAGAACCTAATTATGTAGGGTGCGCAGTGCGTACCTTACTTAGTTGATTAATCAGTCCTGGACGCAGAACCTAATTATGTAGGGTGCGCAGTGCGCACCTTACTTAGCTGATTAAGCAGTCCTGGACGCAGAACCTAATTATGTAGGGTGCGCAGTGCGCACCTTACGGCTATAAGTACCTATGTAGGGTGCGCAGTGCGCTACGGCTATAAGTACCTATGTAGGGTGCGCAGTGCGCACCTTACGGCTATAAGTACCTATGTAGGGTGCGCAGTGCGCACCTTACGGCTATAAGTACCGGGTTAAACCATTTTTGCGTAATACCAATTTTCTGTGAAGCTGCATAGAATAGATCCTTGACCAGAAAAGATTTCAGGCTTCCCATTCTATGCAGCTTCATACATAATTGGTATAAGTCATGTTAAAAACAGAATTAAGAAACCTGGTTTCTAAAAGAAACCGGGTTTCTCCAGTCTGGGCTTGTTTGAGGTTTAATTAAATGGAGTGACTTAAGATTGTCATAATTGACATAATATGATATGATTTGCAATCGCACAACTGCCATCAAATTAATTTGTAGTGATGACGATCGTCCTAGTAGTTTTAGGAGGACTTAAGCCCTCACAACAAAGGTGATAAGGGTGATTTTTTGCAGGGATGATAGGATGATACTTTAGATAGAGGGGCGCTGTGAGTTAACAAAGGTGCAATTAGATTAAATAAACTCAAGGAACGCAACCAATAAAATTAAATTAAGGTACTAGAATTGTGGAAATTAATCAGCTACTCTTCCTATTGATTGATGTTGTGCTATTGGCGATCGCCCTTATCCTTCTAATTCCCGTTGCAGTTCTATTTCTAGAATGCAGTGCAGCTTTATTGTCGGGCCAGGGCGAGACAGCGGAAACTAAAGCGCCCCGCCCCAAAGTAGCAGTTTTAATTCCCGCTTACAACGAAGCAGCAGGAATTGCCGCGACAATCTCCACCATATTGCCGCAGCTAACACCTCAAGACCGCCTGTTAGTGATTGCTGACAACTGCACCGACGCCACAGCAGAAATCGCCCGTAAGTGCGGTGCAAGTGCGATCGAGCGACAAGACACAGAACGCAAGGGCAAAGGATACGCACTGGATTTTGGCTTGCAGTCCATCGAATCAGACCCCCCCGAAGTAGTCATCATGGTTGACGCAGACTGCATCTGTCAGCCAGACTCTATAGAAAAATTAGCCAGGGTTGCAGTTGCTGAACAAAGACCAGTGCAAGCAACTTATCTCATGGAACAGCCACCCAATCCTACTCCGAAAGATTCCATTTCTGCTTTAGCATTTCTTGTGAAAAACTTAGTCCGTCCCAGCGGATTAAAAAAGTTAGGCTTCCCATCATTACTAACAGGTACTGGCATGGCTTTTCCCTGGTCGATAATTCGCTCGGTTTCCCTCGCTAGCAGCAATATTGTTGAAGATATGCAGATGAGTTTGGATTTGGCGATCGCCGGACATCCAACAGTATTCTGCCCCGATGCCAACGTCACCGGGTGTTTGCCACAGCAGCAGCAAGCAGCTAAAAGTCAAAGAACCAGGTGGGAACACGGTCACATACAGACATTGTTAACTCAAACTCCCCGGCTGACAGCAGCTTCAGTCGAGCAAAAACGTTTTGACTTATTGGCGATCGCCCTAGACTTATCCGTCCCTCCCCTGTCGCTGTTAGTCGCTATTTGGCTAGCTGCTTTTGCCGCCTCTTTACTAGCAGCAATTTTGGGAACATCCTCAATTCCCGCCGTCTTGTTAGCAGTACAAGGATTGCTGATTTTAATTTCAATTGTCAGCGCTTGGGCAAAATTCGGGCGTGCCGATATTTCTGGATCAACTCTTTTATCTGTACCTTTTTACATCCTTTGGAAAATCCCTTTGTATCTAGGTTTTCTCCTGAAACGGCAAACCAAATGGGTACGAACAGAACGCGATGTTTAATATTTAGATTGAGAAGTTTTAACCACCGATATCAGCAGAGAAACACAGATGAAGGCAGATAGAATTGTATCTACGTTCATCTGCGGTTAAAAAAATCTTATAAAAAAACTTCACTGCTTCACGGGAATTTCAATCACAAACTCAGCCCCCTCACCGGGCTCGGAAAAGCACATTAACTTCCCGCCGTGTTTCTCTACTACAATCTGATAACTGATACTCAACCCTAAACCGGTACCTTGACCCACAGATTTTGTAGTAAAGAAAGGGTCAAATATTCGCGATCGTACTTCCTCCGTCATTCCCCGACCATTATCAGCAATATAAATTCTCACCAAGTTTTTGTCGCCTAACTCAGTCCGAATCTTAATCTTTCGATCAAAGATTGGAGATAAAGGATTTTCTAGTTTGGCACTTGTCTCCGGTCGCCCAACTCCTAACTCCACTGCATCAATTGCATTGCTCAAAATATTCATAAACACCTGATTTAACCCAGAAGCATAACAATTTACCTCCGGCAGTTGACCGTACTCTTTAACTACCTCAATGCCATGTCCGACTGCATCCTTTTTCAACCTGTGCTGCAAAATGAGCAGAGTCGAATCAATCCCGGAGTGAATATCCACTGGTTTCATCTCGGCTTCATCCAGGCGTGAGAAATTCCGCAGCGACAGCACAATATTGCGAACGCGATCGACTCCAACCTGCATTGATTTTAGAATTTTGGGCAAATCTTCTTGAATAAAAGCGAGGTCAATATCTTCTGTTTTAGCAACAATCTGAGGATTAGCATTCGGGTAAGACTCCTGGTAAAGCTCAATCAATCCCAGCAAATCCGAGCTATAATCGTTAGCATGGAGAACATTGCCATAAATGAAATTAATTGGATTATTGATTTCGTGAGCAACCCCCGCCACCAACTGCCCCAAAGAAGACATTTTTTCCGTTTGAATTAGTTGAGTCTGCGTCGAGCGTAATTCGGACAAAGTAACTTCTAATTGTTTCGCTTTTTCTCTCAATTGCCCCTCAGACAGTCGCAAAGCATCCTCCGCTAACTTGCGATCCGTAATGTCCTGTATCGTCCCAAATAACTTAATCACCTTACCGCCATCAAAAATAGCTTGCGCCTTAACATAAATATATCTGACAGCTCCATCAGGGCGCAAAATTTTCATCTCATACTCGCAAGGATTTCCTAACCGACTAATCTGCTCTACTTCCTCTAACCACAACTTTAGGTCATCTGGATGAATTTGCTTCTTGTGTTCCAAAATAGTGGGTTCTGGTAGTTTAGGGTCAAGGCCAAAAATTCGGAATACTTCCTCAGACCAAGTTAATTTATCCCCCTCCAAATCAAATTCCCAGTTGCCGAGGTGCGCCAGTTTTTGAGCTTCTTGCAGCTTAGCTTCTTTAGTCTTTAATTCCTGCGTGCGCTCTTCTACTCTCACCTCCAGGGTTCGCGAATAATCCTCCAACTGTTCCTTAGCCTCCGACAAATTAGCAACAAGTACCGCATTTTCTAAAGAGATAGCAGCTTGGGAAGAAAGAATTTTCAAAACCTCCAACCTAGTTGGAGAAAACGCTTCAGTAGCTAAATTATTTTCCAGATAAAGGACACCTACGAGTTTGCTTTGATTCAGAATAGGAGTACAAAGCGCCGATTTCACTTGCTGCCTTTTAATATAGGGGTCGTCGGTAAATAGACCTTCCTTAGAGGCATCGTTTAAAACAACATCAGAGCGCGTCCTTTCAACATAATTAATCACCGTTATTGGCAAAACCTCTGCAGGAGATACTCTAGGGCATTGTTCAACTGCAACGTCCGAATACTCCACCGATGCCACTGCTTCAATCCGCAATTTTCCGTCCTTGGGCATCAGGAGAAAACCTTTTTGTGCCCCAGCATTCTCGATCGCCATTTTCATTAACTTTTCTAACAACTTGTCCAACACAATTTCGCTAGCTAGCGCTTGACATGCTTTAACAACAGTTGTCAAATCCAATAAACTGCTGTGACTGCTGCTCGTGCTATAATTAGTGCTAGTAATAGTTCGATCGGCGCTGGCTTTTCCCACCGATGCAGGGGGTAAAGAGATCGGATACTGTGACTCCAAATGTTTTACCTTGGCGGTTGCTCCCCAGTGAATATAGCCGTAGTAAGCATCTATCAGATAAGTCTGAGCGACTTTATTTCGACCGTTAGCTAGATAAAATTCGGCCGCTAGTTCATTGGCTAGAGCTTCTTCGTGGATATATTGATTCTTCGATGCTCCTTTCACGGCTCGATCGTAATACAGAGCCGCTTTTTCATATTGTCCCAATACTCGCGCTTTCTCGGCCTCTACTAAGTCATATTTGTGCTGATAATTTCCCGGAGAGTTTAAAGCCCAATGGTTCATTTTTTTCTGAAGCGAAGCAACTTTTTTCAAATGTTTTTTCTGCTCGCTTTTTGAAGCTGCGGGATACAAGGCTAAGAGTGCTAGGGACTCGTAAAAATTGTGGAGGGGAACATACATCAGACCCATCACACCCTCAGAATAATTTGATGCTGCTATGGCATTTTCAGCAGATTTAGTATAATCTTTAAATATATAATTTAGCCATGATTTAGACAAATATAATAAAAATATTACCAGTTTATTTTGACTTTCCCTTAAAGCTGGCAGCATCGTTTCTTCATTAAACTGTTCGCCAGTCACTAGGCAAGGATTGGCTGTTTTACCTTGCAAATTTAAGACAACTTGTGCCCCTAGTCGGGTATGGTTCATCATAAATTCGTTCTTATAACTCACCAACATTTGAATATATTGATTCTGCTTAGTCTCCACGGACTCCAGAGGTTCGCCGCTCAACAATATATAATTGCTGTAAAAACTAGCACAATAACAAGCATTGTTGACATCTCCCGTTTCTAGTCCACTCTGAATACCCTCAAGTAAACCGATAAGACTTTCCCTGACCTGATCAGACCAGTGACGGATAAAACCATTAAAAATTAGCGAGATTTGAGATTTGTGCAAGTTGGTGTGGAATCGTTCTAACAGTGCCTGAGCTAGTTGACCGTATCGGTATCCCGAATCCATATCACCTAATACTGCACAGTGAATCAGCCCGTAACTTCCATACCCTTGACTAGACAGTGGCGCATTCCCATACTTAAGAGAAAGAATAACTATTTTAAAGCAGATCAGTGGGAACATATCGGGTGCTGTTACACTAGCAGCAGGACACATATTCGTTAAAATCCGTATAGCCGCAATTTTATGAGGGTCAGTCATTGGTGGCAGTTCCAATAAATCCTCAATCTGCTTATTTCTTAAAGCTAGTTTGGTCAAAAATAGCTCGCTGAAAATATTCAGTTTGTGTGGGGTTCGAGGGATGTACACACCCAGCATTTTCAAAGCTTCTAGAGCTATATCTATCGAAGTTTGGGGTTGATTTTGATTGAAGTAGAAAACAACTTTGAGCTCATAAACCTTGAGTTTTTCGAGCAAATTTTTAGCGCGGAATATAATAAGTTCTGATAGCTGGAACGCTAGTTCAAAATTGGTATTTATATAGGACGATTCCAGCGCTTCGGTATTGAGTTCCATTATTAAATCGTAGTGACTCTGCCAAGCTTGCTCTGGTAGAAGTTCTAGACCTACATTAAAATATTTGAGTGCTGCTTCATAGGCGGCAGAACTCTTAGCTTTTTTGCCTGCTATGAGATTAAAGTTAGCTAGTTCATATCGCTGTTCCTCATTTGTGATGAATTCCACCCCGATATTGAGTTGGTTGACAATATCAAAGATATTTTCTGCTATTTCCGATGGCGGGGTTGAATTCAGCAGCAGGGAGCCGATTTTTAAGTGGGTTTGTTTTTTCTGAGAGTCAGGGATGAGAGAATAGGCGGCTTGCTGTACGCGATCGTGCAAAAACCTGTAAGATATTGCGTATTGAGCGCGACTCCCAACTCCATCCCCATGCCCTGGCAGCCCGGAGTCAATGTCCTCAACCAGGGGGATTTTATAAGCATCGCTCATTGGCAGAATTAAACCAGCTTGAAGCGCATCCCATAAATCTGCTGCCGTTTGCAAGCCGGATTTTTCCGTAACAATTGCCAAATTCTCTAAATTAAAATGGTTGCCCATACAAGCAGCTAATTTTAATACTTGCTGCGTCTGCTCCGGCAATTGTTGAAGATTCCGAGCAACTAATTCAACGACACTGTAATCTGCAATGCCAGCGACTTCTATTTCCGTGATGTCCCACTGCCAGGCACCAACAGTGAAGTCAAAAACTAACAGTTGTTCTGAGTGAATAGTGGAAAGAAGTTGAGTTATAAAAAATGGATTTCCACCAGTTTTATTAAAAATTAACTCTGTCAAAGACTTTAAGTTTTTCGTTTGATTACCCAAAGTATCCCCTACTAGCTCAGTGACGCTGATCAAATCTAAACAGGGGAGGGTCATGTGATGCACCTGAGCACCAGTCTGTTGAATTTTTTCTACAGTTTGAACTAAAGGATGAGTCGAATGGACTTCGTTATCTCGATAGGCCCCTATCAGTAAAAAATATCGGCTCTCCTGGTCAGTAACTAATTCCTGAATCAATTTTAAGGAAGCTAAATCTGCCCACTGCAAATCATCCAGAAATAGAACTAAGGGGTGTTCTGCTTGGGCAAACACCTTCAAGAATTCTTTGAACAATCGATTAAAGCGATTTTGAGATTCTGTCGGCCCCAATTGTGGAACAGCAGGCGGCGAACCAATTATTAGTTGGAGAGAAGGGACAACATCAATAATAATTTGACCGTTTTGACCTAGCCGCGGCCAGAGCTTTTCTTTCCAAATTGCCAACTCTTCTGAGCTTTTTGTTAATAACTGCTGAATTAATGATTCAAACGCTTGAGTTATTGCAGCATAAGGAATATCCCGCTTAAATTGGTCAAACTTGCCAGCAATAAAATAACCCCGCTGCCTGACAATTGGTTTGTGGATTTCACTGACAACTGAGGTTTTACCGATGCCTGAGTAACCGCTTACCAACACCATCTCTGTTTTCCCAAAGCTGACTCGCTCGAATGATGCCCTCAAATCAGCGACTTCTTGTGTGCGACCGTAGAGTTTTTGGGGAATCAAAAATTGACCTGATTTGTCAAGTGTCCCGGGAATAAAATTTACTATTTTGTCAGTCGTTTGTAGCTGGGTTAGACAATTTTCCAGGTCTGCTTTTACTCCCAAGGCACTTTGATATCTGTCTTCGGCATTTTTAGCTAATAGTTTCATGACAAGAGCTGAAATTATCTGCGGGACTTCATTGTTTAGTTGATGGGGAGGAACTGGCGTCACCGCAATGTGGCTGTGAATTAATTCTAAGGGGTCGGTGGAATTAAATGGCAGCTCTCCTGTCAGCATTTCATAAAACGTAATTCCTAGAGAGTAGAAGTCAGTTCGATAGTCGAGGTCGCGGTTCATTCGACCAGTTTGCTCTGGGGATATATAGGCTAGAGTGCCTTCTAGCGCGGTGGTATTACTATTTTGGTGAATCTCTCTAGAGAGGCGCGTTGCCATGCTAAAATCAGTGATTTTTACTTGTTTAAAATCTGGAGTGATGATAATATTGGAGGGTTTTATATCTTTATGAATAATCTGTTGTTGATGCACTTCTCCGAGAGTTTGTGCCACTTGAATAGCCAGCGGCAAAAACTTCAGAAGTTTAAAGCTTTTACCTGCTTGATAATGGTTGAGAGATTGACCACCACAATCTTCTAAGATCAGAGCGAAACTGTTGTTATATTTTTCTAAGCTATGGGGTTTAACAATCCCTTCTATTTGGAGATTCGAGCTAATTTTGTATTCATGTCTCAAACGGGTAATTTCTTCTATTGTGGGGTAGTCAGTATTGAGTGTTTTAATAATGACTGACGCTCGATCGGATTCCCTGACTCCGCGATAAATGATCGACTTCACACCAAGTTGAACAACTTCTGTGATTTTGTAACCGGGAATTGCCTTCATGGGTTTTATTCTATCTATGACTAAATTTTGGGTAAACATTTTGCTTGATGTTGAGTGACTATCGGGCGGACGGTACTTAAGTATTTTTATATACGGGGTATTTTTATATACTAAAAAGTTTTTAAAATACCAGTAATTACTCAGGGATTTTTTAGATAGGGAGATGCCTAAACTTTGAAATGGCATGGAGGGGCGGACAGCCAAACATCTGGTTTGAACTCCGATTTAATCATGTACGGTCTGACACCTCACCGAGTTGATTGCCATATTGTAACAAATTCTGTGATGCCGATCGCACACATGACAGACAAATTTTTATATACTCAACGTTTTGCTCAATGTTTGAGCCTAGTCACCAAGTAAAGAAGAGGACGCCTGGGTCTTGAAAACGCAGGTTTAGGCGATCGCACAATTATAGGTGATGTCAAACACACAACTTATTGATTCAAATCACAGTTAGTTCGTGATTAATTCACTAGCTTATTGATCGAAATCAGGTGCATCACGATGAAAGAAGTATTAGCTTTAATTGAAAAGAAGAAGCAAGAATTTGCTAAATCAGGGCTATTTGAGTTTATGCGAGACCAAAGTATAGACCCAAGACAACGCCTAGCTTTCGCTCCCTGCATTGCTCCTTTCGTAATGAGTTTTGGTGAATTTAACAAGTATGTCTTCCGAGAAGAACCAACCAACGATCCTCTTCAGATAATAGTTAACAATCATACTTATGAAGACGAGCATCACTGGTTGTGGTTTCTGGAAGATTTGGAAACACTGGGTATTGATAGATCGCTAAAGTTCAGTGATGCTTTGAATTTTCTTTGGAATGAAGACACAAAGGCATCACGTTGGGTATCACATCAAATTTTTCGCTCCGCTTTTGGGGCCAGTCCGATCGCTAAGTTAGCAATCATGGAAGTGATAGAAGCAACGGGTAATGTGTTCTTGTCAACGGCGGCACCTATTGCTCAAGAATTACAAACAATTACCCAAAAAGAGTTTCTTTATTTTGGCAGGTTTCATTGGGAAGTGGACATAGCCCATACTATATGGACGCCAGAAGTGCAGCAATTGATTCAAAACATACAACTGACAGAGGAGACTTATCAACAGACTTGTGAGGTAGTTGAGAACTTGTTTAAAGTTTTCACCGATCTGACGGCTGAGCTTCTGGTTTATGCAAAAACCCATAGCTTTGAGCAACCTTTCGCCAAACCCCGCGAGATTTTGCAACCTGTAAAAGCTGCGTAGTTTACGAGATGTAAAGTTTTCAACTTTTAGAACCAAATCAATCTTAGAATCAGACAAAATTTCTTACTTAGAAGGAGAGGCATCATGTCAGCAGTTAATAGCAATTCTTCAACTGTAATCAATGAGCTAGAACCGACTATTATTCACACTTGGACTGAGAATCTGGATATTGCTCACACTTGGACTGAGAATCTGGATATTGCTCATACTTGGACTGAGAATCTGGATATTGCTCATACTTGGACTGAGAATTTGGATATTTCCCACAGTTCTCACATACCGGAAGAGGATAAGCTAACAGTCGGATAAAACGTTTGACAGTCGAAATTCCGCCTCGCTCATTCCGAGGCTGAATAATTACTCGATCGCGGGAGAGTTCCCTTCATCGGATATTGCTTCATCTTGTGATTGGGCCTTCGGGATTAAGCTTTGACTATCCATCTTTAATTTAGGTTAGGTACATTCCAAGTCTTTCTACGGGAAGAGTAGCGATCGCACTTTCGGGAAATATGGTTTGCTGCGATCGCGCGATGTTTCGTCAGTGTCCAAATTCAGCATCTATTACCTTTATTTGATTGATATGAGCCATTACGACGTTGTTATTGTCGGCGGCGGCCCCGCTGGGAGCACTGCTGGTAGTCTGATCAAGAAATACAATCCCAATCTGAGCGTGCTAATCGTAGAGAAAGAAAAATTCCCTCGCGATCACGTTGGGGAAAGTCAATTGCCTCAAATTAGTGATGTGCTTCAGGAAATGGGATGCTGGGACAAAGTAGAAGCAGCCGACTTCCCAATTAAGATTGGTGGAATCTATCGCTGGGGAACCGATCCAAATCCTTGGGATTTTAATTTCATTAAGCCGGAATTGTTTAAAGATGAACAGCGTCCTGCTAAATTTGAGGGACAGAGACGGCAAACAGCTTTCCAGGTCGATCGAGCAAAATATGACGAAATTTTGCTGCGCCACGCGGAAGAAATGGGATGCTTAGTCAGAGAAGAAACGCCGGTTGTTAAGGTAGATGTAGCGGGCGATCGCATTACCGCCCTGCACCTGCGGCAAGAACAAATAACCGCCCGCTACTACATCGACGCATCCGGCCACATTGGCGTGCTACGGCGAGCTTTGGGCGTCAAGACAAACAGCCCGACGCGGCTGCAAAATATCGCTATCTGGGACTACTGGACAAACGCTGAGTGGGGCGATAAAATCGGCGTTGGCGGCACACGGATACAGGTAATGAGTTTGAGTCACGGGTGGCTTTGGTTCATTCCCTTGGGCCCAACTCGCACCAGTATCGGCTTCGTTTGCCCTGCAGAACATTATAAGTCACTGAAAAAGCGACCAGAGGATATCTATACCGAAGCCCTCAATAGCGAACCTCGCATCAACAAGTTAATCGCTAATGCTACCAGTACGGGAAAGATTGAAACTACAAAAGATTGGTCATTTTTGGCTGATAAAACAGTAGGAGAGAATTGGTTTTTGGTAGGTGAAACTGCTGGTTTTGCTGACCCAATTTTATCGGCGGGCATGACTTTAGCTCATACCGGTGCCCGTGAATTGGCTTACACGATTTTGGAATTAGAGCAAGAGCAGCAGAAATACGACGGCAACTGGCTTAAATCTCAATACGACCACAATCAACGGAGCCGAGTTGAACAGCATATTCGCTTCGCTGATTATTGGTACGCTGCTAACGGTCAATTCACTGATTTACAAGAACATTCAAGGGAAATTGCGCGGGATGCTGGGTTGAATTTAAGCCCGGAAAAAGCATTTCGGTGGTTAGCTCAAGGTGGATTTACCAATGATATTTTGGGTCAAGCGGTGATTGCTGGATTTGATTTGGGTTGTATGAAACAGGTGATGCAGCGCTTTTCAAAGGAGGAGGTTCCTTGGCTACTTTCGGCGTACAATGTGTTTCAGTTAGACATAGTGGAGGCTGATGTTGAGTTTGTAGCGGTTTATAATGCTGGTGAAATTAACAGGATTAAGTGTTATGTTAAGAACGGTCAGCGGTTGCCTGTTACAGGTTTCTATGGTTTGCTGATTGACATTTTGAGCCGCACTCAGTACATTGAACAAATTTATCGGCAGTTGGTGCTGGTGTTTAGGGAGCGTTTCTCTGTGCAACACGCTCAGGTAGCACTTCATCAAGCCCTTGGCTGTTTAGAGGTGATGGTGAGTTCTGGTATTGTCAAGGCGATGTTGAACCCGGAGTTGTCTAAGTTGAATATTTCCATACCGATGGAAGGTGAGTTAATTCACACTCACAGCGATGTGAATTAAGGCGCTACCAGAAAGCTTGACCCCAAACTATCTCAAGTCTTAAAAAACAAAAAGTCTGAAGCTGGAAAATTCCAACTTCAGACTTTTACTAACTCCCCGGGTAGGATTTGAACCTACGACCAATCGGTTACACTTATCCCAACGTTTCCGAAGGGGGCGGACTATTTCATCATCCCTACAAATCATGTTTGTGATCTGTCGTCGGATGTCGGGCGCTATGAGATTTATTGGTTAGGCTCCTCATCTCTAGTCTCTGCACCTTTCCGGCTACTTGCGATCGTAACCGCTGCCTTTCGCCAGACTTGGCTCAAGATTGCCGCCACCCGAAGTGCTGCGGTTTCCTTGAATTCACCCGATTTTTCAGTACCCGTTACCGGATAGAGCTGCTATGTCACTAGGGCTTTTGGTTGATGCCAAAGGCTTGCATTCATTACAGCCGACCGCTCTGCCACTGAGCTACCGAGGATTGGGGGTTTTTGTTACCCACAATTACTAACAATAGCTGAACTTACTCGATTTGGCAAGGCCTTTGACAAACTTTTTTTTTGTCATACAGCAAGAGGGTTTCAGCAGCTAATGCAGCCCCATTCTCATTCGGGCGAGGCGCTGCTGGGATTCTGGATCGAGGGAACTGGCGAGAAAGCGACTGGAATTTTGTTTGCGGGATTTGTGCCGGCGCTCGCTGCGGCGGGCGGTGGATTCTACGTCAGCCGCTAGTTGTTCGGCGGACATCCATTCGGCACCGTAGCCGACTACGGTCAATTGCTGCGCTCGGTCTGAGGTGGCGACAATCATGCGGCCTTTGCCTTTGACCGATCGCAACTCGTAGCGCAAACTAGCACAACATTTTTCAATATAAGTATCTGCCGTCTGACCGAAGTCAGTGTAGTGCACTGATAAATTTTTAGTAATAATTTCTTTAACGCCGGGAGTATCTCGATAGTGCGCGTCAAACACCAGCCTGGCCTCAAAATCTTGAACGGCGCTGTAGTTAACTAAAACCTCAATCAACTCGCGGCGAGCTGTTTCGAGTTCGTCGCGATCGCGCTTCTCTCGGAGTCGAGGCCAAAGTCCAATTATGTTATAGCCGTCTACAAGTAAAACTGCTTGTGATACATAGGGTGACATGGTTCAAGGCTGAAGAGCTCCAGCACGTATAGGACATTATTTGCATTGTTCATCAAAGCTTTTGTTCAATAATATTACCTATTGATGTGTAATTGCTAGGTTACATCGCAATAATTAAACCCCCCAGAGTCAGCTTTACCTGAGTTTTGGGGGGTTAGATTAACCTATAAATTTTCCGGCTTATTCGCCAGATTCCAGCGATACGGGCGATGGCTTACGCCCCGCTTCGCTACGTACAACTGTCGGCAGGGATATTTTCTCAACAGCCGGAGTACAACCGAGCCACTGTACTGACACCTCGGCAAACTGCTGCGGAGGGCCGCTCACGCAAAAACGAGTCGGTAGCGCAGTACCAGGATTCCGCAGCCCTAAAAGCTCCAATTCTCTGGCAGCAGCAGCCACCACCCGTACCGCAGGATCGATCAATGTCACCCCAGCAGGCAAAAGCGAGCGAAGCACAGGAGCCAACAGCGGATAATGAGTGCAGCCGTAAATCAGCGTATCGATGCGCTGCTGAATCAAAGGAGCCAAATATTCCCGAGCCACCTCACAAGTATAAGGGTCATGAATCCGGTTTTGCTCCACCAGCGGCACAAAAGCCGGACAGCTAACCTGCCACACCAGGCAAGAATCGTCCATCTCCAAAATCGCATTTCGATAAGCATTGCTAGCAGCCGTCGCAGGAGTTGCGATGACCCCGATCCGCTTGCCTTGCTGCACCGCAGCCTGCGCCCCCGGCAGAATTACTCCCAGCACCGGGATATCAAATTCAGCCTGCACCATCTCCATCGCCAAAGCAGAACTGGTGTTGCAGGCCATAATTACCATTTTCACATCCTGTTCCACCAACCAGGCCATAATTTCGCGGACAAACTCCACAATTTCTGACGGCGTGCGAGTGCCGTAAGGCAGCCGCGCCGTATCTCCAAAATAAAGTATCGATTCGTTGGGCAATTGTCGGTACAACTGGGTCAACACAGTCAAACCGCCCACGCCGCTGTCAAAAATACCGATTCTTGGTTGTCCAGAGTCTGTTGTCATTTGTTAATAGTTAGTTATCTGTTGGCAGTTGGCAGTTGGCAGTTGGCAGTTGTCTGTTGTTAATCGTTTGCTGTGGCTAATAACCAATAACCAATAACATTAATCAACGGTCAACAGTCAACAGTCAACAGTCAACAGTCAACTGCCCATTATCTTTGTTGAAGATAAAGCAAAATGCCGCGAGCGATCGAAGCCGCCATTTGACTGCGGTAAGCTGGGTCAGAAAGCCTAGCAGCATCTTCAGCACCCGTGACAAAACCCACCTCCAGCAAAACAGAAGGCATAGAAGTCTTCCTCAAAACGTAAAATCTCGCCTGCCGCACTCGGCGGTCAGTCGCCCCCGTGCCCTCCAAAATACTGGCGTGAATCACCCTCGCCAAATCTTGGCCGTTATTGAAATAATAAGTCTCAATCCCGCTAATATCCGGCCGACTCATATTAATCGCATTAGCGTGAATGCTGACAAACAAAGTAGCATTCACCCGTTCCGCCAAAGAAACTCTCGGTTCCAGGTCGATTTCGCTGTCGTCAGTGCGAGTCATCACCGCCTGCACGCCCTGCTGTTCCAGCAACCTCGCCACCTGAAACGAGATATCCAAAACAATTTCCTTCTCCTGAATGCCCTGAATCCCGACTGCCCCCGGATCGCGGCCACCGTGGCCCGGATCGATCGCTACTACGGCCCGGCGGTTAGAAGCTTGGGGCAAATCATCGTTTCCCAAAGTCCTTCTCGGCAAAGGCGACAAATTGGGAGTGCGAGTGAAAGGCTGCTGCGCGCTAGCATTCGATCGCAACTGCAAAGACAGCAATTGCGGGCTCGGTCTCGTCACCCTGCCTACCTCTACCCCCGATCGTGGCTGTACCCAAATCACCACAGTCTCCGAGTCTTCTTGGCTGGCTGTAAACGATACAGGACTGTTGGCATCGAGCTGAGGAATTTCCCCCGTTAGGACAGCAGAGGCGATCCTGATCCAGTAAGCTCTCGACCCCTGGTCCCAGCCGCTGGTATAGGAGACTTGGCGGTCAGTTCTCACCACCAGTTGCGTGCCGTTACTGGCTAAATCAATTGACTGAACTCTGGCTAAATTTCCTTGAGATTGTCTCGCCGGAGGAGCTACAGTCAGGCTGCGGGGAACCGAGGGCTGTCTTACACTTCCAGGCAATAGCACAACCCCGCCCAAATTGCTCACAGAAGCCCGCCACTGAGTATTAGAATTCTTCATCCGCAAAGTCACGCGGGTAACGGGCGGGTCTGTTGGTAGTTGCCGGACTTCAATCTTGTCAACCCCGTGCTGACCGTTGGTTTGAGGCTGTTGGCTGCTTAGGCCAGGAGCTACACTAGCTCCTTCAATATCGAGGGTGGCGATGTCCCCAGCCCGACTTTGTTGAAAATTAATTTGGGGCCTGCCGCCGGCAGTGCGGATTAAAAAACCGTCCGCCGTCGCCTGAACGTTCTGAACTACAGTCGCCTCTGCCGACTCGGCTTGGGGTGCTGAAGATTCAACCGATAACCTTTCTCCCCCCGGCTCTGAAATCGGATTTTGAGTTTCTGCCCGCACCGGCGTTGGCAAATCCACTGTCCACTCGCTCGGAGAAATCCCCCGGAATTTTACTTGCTGAGGGTCTATAGTAAACCCGTCTCTGATCTCGACCACAATTCTGGTCGTATCGTTGTCAAACTGCCCTACCCGCACCGATTCGATCGCCCCTGAGAGCGGTTTGCTGACCGAGGGACGACCCAGACTCGTCCCCGGCAAGTCGATTACCAACCGCATCGGGTTGAAAATCAGTTGAGCCTTGGGTTGTACTCCCCCGTCTGTTGTAATGTAAAGCCGGTTCTCTGAAGCATCAAACCGCCAAGATTGCAGTCTAGCTGCTTCGGCGGCTCCGGCGAGCAAAAATACACTTAAGAAACTCGGTAGTAGCCAGTGGAATTTCACGACAGTTTTTTCCTCGTTTGCGTTACTGCCAAAAGCTGGAAGGGCGCTGCTTGCCCTCAGAGGCTTTCAGCAGTTAGCCGCCAGCAGACCGGGGGCACGGGGGCCGTCAGTTGTTGGCTAAATTGACCTTTTTATGCGTTAACAGGCTCCAAAATGCCAGATACCGGCATTTTTGAACTTTCCCCTATACTTGGGGGCGATCGGTTATAAGCAGACTGAAAGATTGTTGGCACAAGGGAAGGTATTTATTTTTAGGAGCAAGAAACAAGGTGTTTCTTAAAGTTAGAAGGTACAAGTTAGAAGGTAGAATTTTACCGTTTTTCCAGGGAGGGGTTTCATAGCTCTTTAATGTTGGCGAAGCTCGTTACGGCAAGGGTTATAATCGGCTTTACACTTGCGTTTTGTTCTAACTTTTCCTAAACTACCTCAATAACTTAACAACTTACCTCGCGAACAATCCGGATTTTCAAGATTTAGGTAACTTTTCCAGGTGACCAAATGTTACTCCCAGACAAACTGACATATTCTTTGGAAAAAGCTTTTTTGCTAACACATTGACCGTTAAATACAACTACATATCGCCCCTGCTCTCTTTTTTTCTGAATTTTTTAATCAGGGATTTTCGTTGCTGCTTGAAACTTAGTGGGGCAATCTGGATAGCGC
Organism: Microcoleus sp. AT9b-C3; assembly: GCF_036705485.1. Classification (NCBI taxonomy): domain Bacteria; kingdom Bacillati; phylum Cyanobacteriota; class Cyanophyceae; order Oscillatoriales; family Microcoleaceae; genus Microcoleus; species Microcoleus sp. AT9b-C3. Next base: position 51,906 of record NZ_JAUBUR010000034.1, read on the forward strand.
CCCCCAATTTGAGACTATGATAGCTAGTCCATGTTTTCAGCAGTAACGGGAGAGTTTTGTGTGTTACTTGGGCGGGAAATGCTTTGTCCTTTAGACTCTTTTTGAGTGAACGATCGACAGGCAGAGCATTGGTTGGTTGACCTGAGAAAAAGTTTTGACCGTAGATATAGTTATCGCAGTTGTAAAGTTTGTTGGACAGCAAGGACAATCGATCGGCTTCTGGGTAAAACCTGTGATTGGGTTTAATGACTTGCCTTTCGACTAACTGCATAACTTGGATGTGTACTACCAGTTAGAGAAGATACACTATCTTGGTGATTGTGTCAATCTCTGAGCCTCTAAAAAAGGGGCCATCAATAACAGTAGATACATGACATCACAGAAAGACGAAGACTTACTTTCCAGCAGGAGTCGTTCACAGCAAACAAGTGGTTTAGGTTAGTTCAAGCCTCTAGATAGCGGCTGGGGAGTCAATCTTGAACCTCAAATCGACTGACTCTCAAGATAGGGAAGTTTTGTAAGATAGCAACCGCCCTGACGGTAAGAACGTTCTTAATTTTTGCAATTTAAGCGGTTGATTTCGCCTTCTTGCAGGACTTCTTTTTACCAGATCCGCTTCGTCGCTATCGCCTTCAACATCTGCTATACGATACCACCAGGGGGATCTAGTTCTAGCAAATTTATTTTTGAGCGGGATCGATACCTGGAAGTTATTTTTTTACCTTAGTAATCCACAACCCCTGTCTAATCAACAGTGCTGCAATTCGCTCTCGCCCATAGGTACAAAATTCCGGCTTATCCAGTTCAAAATCGCTTGATTTACTTGTTCCGGGCATTCATCCTGGGGACAGTGGCCCGCATTCTCTAATTCAACTAGCTCTACATATTGGGGATTGCATTCGACAAATTGGTGGGGTCGGGCGAACCGAGGGGGAATCATCCGGTCTTGTTTGCCCCAAATTAACAGCATGGGGATTGTTAAATTTCGCATCACCATCTTGACACTGGGGCAAAATTGTGAACTGCCTACAGCTTTGAATAAAGCGCAGAAGGCGCGGGCTGCTCCCCGATCGCCTGCTGGCCCTGCTAGAATTTCCACTAATTCGTCGGTAACAGCTTCGGGGTTGGAGTAGGCAAAGCCAACCCAGCGGCGGACAAAGGAAGGCTTGCGAGCCAAATAAAACAGAGGCCTCAGTACGATGGGAGAAACAAACAAACTTTCAACAGCTTCGATCGCCGGTAGCAGCCATCCGGGCACCGCCTCGGCTCGCACAGAGGGGTCTGGGAGGCTAATCATCACTGTGCCTGCCACCATTTCCGGGTGAGCCGCAGCCACAGCCAGACAAATCAACGAGCCGATCGAGTTTCCTGCCAAAACTACCGGCTCTCTGATAAAATTCACCCAAAAATCATAAACTTGATCGACCCACAAAGACACAGAGTAGTCGATCGGAGCTTTTTGGGAAGCGCCAAACCCTAACAAATCCAAGGCGTAAACCGTTTGGTTTTCGGCGAGTTGGGCAAGATTTTGTCGCCAGTGACCGATCGAAGCTCCAAACCCGTGCAGTAAAATAATCGGCGTTCCCGATGTGCGCGGGGCCATTGGTTCGGCCGCAGAATCTTGAAATTCCAGCGCCCCTTGATTTCGTACCCCGTCGGGCCGCAAATAAGTGTAGCGAGTTTGCCAGCCCCGCCACATCCAGTCTCGTTGAGTTCCCACCCGTTGGTGCCACAGCAGAGAATTTGTCAATTTTGCATCAGCTCGCAACATAAATTTACCAAAAATAATGGGTTTAAAGCCCCGTCCTTCTAGGACGGCTTTCTTTAATGGTGGTATACTTACGCTCGTTATGTCAGCGTAAGTATGCTTGTTTTTGAGGCAAAACTAGAGGGAGTTGCACAGCAGTACGAGCGGCTCGATGAAGCCATTCGTACTGCTCGCTTTGTCCGCAATAGCTGCCTTAGATACTGGTTGGACAACTTGGGGATTGGCAAGTACGAGTTGAGCGCCTATTGCGCTGTTCTCGCCGCATTGTTCCCGTTCGCCGGCAAACTTAACTCCCAAGCTCGACAAGCTTCGGCTTCGCGGGCTTGGAGTTCTATCGCTCGGTTTTATGACAACTGCAAAAAAAACAAGCCTGGGAAGAAAGGCTTCCCACGCTTTAAGAAGCATCAAACACATGGCTCTGTTGAATATAAAACAACGGGCTGGAAGTTGTCGTTCGATAGACGAACTATCACCTTCACTGATGGGTTTGAAGCAGGAAGCTTCAAGATGTGGGGAACTCGTGACCTTCACTTCTACCAGTTGAAGCAGATTAAGCGAGTGCGTGTTGTTCGTAGAGCTGATGGGTACTACGTTCAGTTTTGCCTTGACCAAGAACGGGTAGAGAAGAGAAAGCCAACGGGTAAGACTGTTGGACTGGATGTTGGATTGACTCACTTCTACACCGATTCGGACGGTCAGACAATCGAGAACCCCCGTCATCTGAGAAAGTCCGAGAAAGCGATAAAGCGTCTTAGTCGTAAACTTTCTCGCACGACCAAAGGGTCGAAAAACAGAGTCAAAGCGAGAAATCGCCTGAGTCGAAAGCACCTCAAGGTAAGTAGGCAGCGTAAAGATTTTGCCGTGAAGTTAGCAAGATGCGTCATCCAGTCTAACGACTTGGTTGCCTATGAGGACTTGCAGGTGCGTAACATGTTTAGAAACAGACAACTGTCAAAGTCTATATCTGATGCTGCGTGGTCGGCTTTCCGTCAATGGTTAGAATATTTTGGCAAGGTGTTTGGTGTGGTAACGGTTGCCGTACCACCGCACTACACTTCTCAAAACTGTTCCAACTGTGGGGAAGTCATCAAGAAGTCTTTGAGTCAAAGAACACATCGCTGTCACCATTGTGGTTTTGTAATAGACCGAGACTGGAATGCAGCAATTAACATACTTGAGTTAGCACTCCGTACCGTGGGGCACACGGGAACGTTAAACGCCTCTGAAGACATCGACCTCTGCATTGGTGAGGCAACTCCTCAATGTAAGCCGAGTCGTGGAAAGAGGAAGCCCAAGAAGTGATTCTTGGAATCCTGCGGTACGGCCGGGGAGGATGTCAAACTTGCTTATACCTATTCTACAAGGCAAATCAGGCGACTTGGGGGACTTGCCAGACCGGGGGAGATGGGGTGAGAAAATCCGTTTTACCTCATCCTTAAGCTTTTACCCGGAATTTTTGACGGTTTTGTCATCACTTTGACCTTCGGGCAGGCAATCGTGTGTGAAGTTAAAATAAAACTAGGCAGAAACTCAGCCAGACTGAGTAGAATAGCAAGTATTGTAAGAATTCATTTACGATCGTCCAAATATTCCCCAAGGCTTTAGCGGAGGGGAGACAGGGCGCGGTAGTACGTCCGGTGAGGGTAACACCTTACAAAACAGTTCGATCGTCAATCGTGAAATATTGACCGATCAAACCTGTAACTATCAAGAAGCTTCGCTATTAAACTACTGCTTGTAAAACAATTCATGCCTGTGATTGAAAGAAGACAAAATCGCAACCTACCCCAGATCAACGAAAATATTCGATACCCCAAAATCCGGGTAATCGATACCGACGGCGCGCAACTAGGGATATTGACGCCTGCAGAAGCGCTGCGCCTGGCAGAAGAAAAAGAACTCGATCTCGTACTTGTCAGCGACAAAGCTGACCCGCCCGTATGCCGGGTAATGGACTATGGGAAGTACAAATTTGAGCAGGAAAAGAAAGCGCGAGAAGCAAAGCGGAAGCAGCACACTGCCGATGTTAAAGAAGTGAAGATGCGCTACAAAATTGAAGAACACGACTACCAAGTGCGCCTCAAACTAGCAGACCGCTTTATCAAATCTGGGGACAAAGTAAAAGCCACGATCATGTTCAGAGGTCGGGAAATCCAACACAGCAACCTAGCAGAGGACTTGCTTAAGCGCATGGCCACAGATTTGCAGGAAATCGCAGAAGTGCAGCAAGCCCCCAAAAAAGAAGGACGCAGTATGATGATGCTGCTGTCGCCGAAGAAAGTATAAATAGATAGTCATTAGTAAGCAGTCATCAGTCATAAACTGGTGACTGAGAGCTGATGACTTCCGAAGTTAGTCAGGAATAAGCTACCACACAGGGAAATCAACGCTGCATGGAAAATTTTCAAATCAGCGGTTCGGCGGGAGTAAGACAGGGAGTGCTGCGATCGCTCAACCTGCGATCGGAAGAAGTAGAGCGAACCGTACTGATGTTCCTCGTCTACACTCTAACCTCTGTCGGACTGATCTGGCTGGAACTCAGCACAGTAGGTCTGTTTTTAGACGAGTACGGTGCCGACAAAATGCCCTTTATCTACATAGCCAGCGCCTTTATCGGTTCGGGCTTGGGATTTGTCTACTCGTGGCTGCAAAAAATCCTGCCGCTGAGGCGCACCGTCGTAGTGGTTCTGGGCATGATGTCGGTACCGCTATTTTTGTTTCGATTCGGAATTGGCTACGAAAATACTAAGATAGCTGGCATCAGCATCGCTTTTATTACTATTTTTTTGATGTGGCTGTGGGTGGAAGCTTGCTATGTCCTCAACGACCTTAATACTTCTATCACTTCCAACCAACTGTTTAATATTAGAGAAATCAAGCGCACCTATCCGCTAGTCAGCAGCGGCTATCTAGTAGCTGGAGTAGTCAGCGGATTTTCTCTGCCTGTTTTGCTGTACGTAGTCGGACTCAAAAACGTTACCCTCATATCGGGGCTGATGGTGGCGACAGGCTCGGTGTTGCTCTACTACCTCACGGAAAAATACAGCCAAGCATTCCCGGAAACGGCTCACTGGACGGATGACGACGAAGACGACGACCAAGAAGAATTTACCGCCCGCAAAGTTACAGGCCCGCTGCAAAAATACGCCGTACCTCTAGTCAGTTTCTTCATCCTCGCAGAAGTCGTCTACGTGCTGGTAGATTTCCAATTCTACAGCCAGTTAGAATACCAAAACCCGGAAGACGGAGCTAGCTGGATCGCTAGCTTCCTGGGCATTTATGAAGGCATACAAGGCCTGTTTCAAGTGGCGACTCAGTGGTTCGCTTCGAGCCGGTTGGTGGAAAGAATCGGTGTATTCGTGACGGCGATGATTTTGCCTGCGGGCATCGCTATACTCGGCGTGCTGACCATAGGAGCATCTCTGGGCCAGCTAGTATCTGTGTTTATCGGGCTGATATTGCTGAGATTTTTAGACGAACTGCTTCACTACACGCTTTTGGAAACCGTTAGCCCGGTTTTATTTCAACCGATTCCCGACAATATTCGATCGGGAATTCAAACTTTGGTCAACGGTGTGGGCGAACCTTTGTCCTGCGGAGCAACAGGAGTAGGCATCCTGATTATGTTGTGGGTGACAGGCAAGATACTCCCCCAGCAAGACGAAAATGTATTTCACGACCAGCAAAGCTTGATATTTATTGGCGCGATCGTAATATTGGCGCTGGTGTGGGTGTTTGTGGTCTGGCTGATCCGCTCTCAATACGTGGGTTTGTTAGTCAAAAGTGCGGAACGGGGACGCTTGGGCGTCACAGACGTTGACCTCAAAGCTCTCAAGCGCGCAGTGGTGGAAACTCTACAAAAGCCGGGGGGCGAAGATGAAAAGCGCTCTTGCATAGAACTCCTGACGCAAATTGACCCCAAAAATGTCGGAGAAGTTCTGGCTCCCCTCCTCGATTCGCTGTCCCCAGGTTTGCAGCGCCAGAGCTTGGAAACGATGCTGCAACACCCGAACCCGGCATATTTACAAGCTGTCCGCGCACTTTCGCAGCAATCCTTGCCGCCGGAGGTGCTGGCCTTGGCTTTGCGCTACATCTGGCTGACGGAAGCTGAACCAAATATTGAGAGCTTGCGGCCTTACTTGCAGCCGACGGTCGATCCGGTGGTGCGGGGTACGGCGGCTGCTTTAATTATGAGAAGGGGCGATCGCCAGCAAAAGGCAGAGGCTACTAATACGCTGCGGCAAATGCTGACACACAAGCAAGAGCGGGAACGTGTTATGGGGACGCGGGCTCTGGGAGAAGCTGATTATTTGCAAGGACTGCGGCTGCATATCCCCAATCTGTTGCAAGATGAATCTCTGCGAGTGCGCTGCGCTCTGTTAGACGTGATTTCGTCTACTCATTCGGAAGAATATTATCCTTCGCTGGTGCGCGGACTTGGTTACAAATCGACTAGGGAAGCGGCTTTGCAGGCTATAGTCAAACTTCACAACGACGCCATTCCTTTGCTCGTGTATTTGGCTGAGGATATCCACAAGTCAGATTTGGTCAGGTTGCAAGCTTGGACGGCTCTCGGTCAAATTGGGACTGCAGAGGCGATAGACATTTTGGTGAGCAATTTGATGACGGCTTGGGGAACGACGAGGCGCAATATCCTCCGCATCCTGTTGAAAATGCCTTCGGAAGCGGGGATAGAAGGGGTTCTAGACCGCATCGGCCGTAGTGGCTTGGAAACTCTTATCGAACAGGAGTTAATGTTTATCGGTCAAATTTATGCAGGTCTGGTAGATTTGTCTGGGGTAACAAGCTACGGCAATTTGTCGGGGGGTGCTAACAGCACTGGGGCACATGGGGGCGATACGGCTCAATTGTTGCAGCGGGCTCTGGCGGGGTTGGAAGCTGATGCTAGGGAGCGGTGTTTTTTGCTGATGAAGTTTCTTTATCCGCTGGACACGGTACAAGCCGCTGCTTTCAACATCGCTTCTGGTCAACCTTCTTTGGTTGCTAGGGGATTGGAAATTCTCGATAATACTGTGGATATAGCTAGGAAGCGATCGCTCATCAATTTGTTAGATCAACACTCGGAAAGAGAAAAATTGAGCAACCTGTCGGAATTGATGGTTTACAAACCTCTAGCCCCTAGCGATCGTTTGCGCCGCTTGCTAGAATTGCGCCACTTCCTTTCGGATTGGGCCTTGGCCTGCTGCTTTCACTTGGCGAGAGAAGCGCGCTGGAGTCTTACGGCTCAACAAACTCTCGTCTGTCTGCAGCACCCGACGGGTTTTGTCCGCGAAGCAGTGTTAGCCTATTTGAAAATAGCCTCGCCACGGGCTTTGGTCGAATTGTTGCCCAGGCTGCAAAATGACCCCGATAATTTGGTATCCGCTCAAGTTGAAGAGATGATGGCAGAGTTGGGTACTGGGGGAAAAAGGTAACATTAGTCAGTTGTCAGTTGGCAGTTGTTATTGTTAGTCAACAGTTAACCGTCAACTGTCAACCGTTTTTATTCCCCTTCTCCTTCCCCTTTTTAAGTTTAAATTAATCATTGCATCTCATTATGTTAACCAGCGTCGAACGCCTATTGTTTGTGAGGGAGGTTCCGATTTTTAAGGAACTGCGGGATGATTTTCTCGTGCGTCTAGCATCGGTAATGGATGAACTTTCGTTTCCTTCCAAGCACAGGATTTTTACGGAAGGACAAGAAGGTCGATCTCTCTATATTTTGGTATCGGGAACGGTGCGCGTGCATATAGGCGATCGGGATTTGGCACAGTTGAAAGCGGGGGCTTGTTTCGGGGAAATGTCGCTGTTTGATGCAGAACCTCGATCGGCTTCTATTTCTACTCTCGAACAATCCGAGTGTTTGATGCTGACTCAAATGCAGCTATACGATGCGATTGATGAAACGCCAGGAATTGCTGTGAATATTATTCGCTTGCTGTCGCGCCGGATTCGGGAGTTGAATCAAAAGTTGAATGCTAAAGAAGCCATGATGCCTCCTACAGAGACTGTGAGAGTTCCTGAAATGCGATGAAATTGGGGAAGTGGGAATTGTGTTTTTAGTCGATCGGTAATTCTGCACAATTGATATTCTGTAAACTATTTTCCACCGTCCAATGAGAACGAATCTCTTGGTTGTGTCGTTTAGCCTGAGCTTCTAAACTGCTCAGATAGAATTGAATTTCCGTAGTGGTTTCCTTCCAGGATTCTCTGTGCCGACTGACCATAACGACCGTGCTTAAACTGACCCGCTTCCGGGGGCGACAACGAGGCTAAAGTTGTTGCTTTATCAGCTTTATAGCTCTGTGCCCCCTCTGGTAAAATGATATCATTCCGGTGCAACCGGAATTGATATAAAATCCTCCGGTTTTACGCAAAGGTTCAGGGGTGCTTGTCACCCCCTGAAGAGTACACCTTACCCAGCCCAATAAGAAAGTCCGCCTGCGCGGACATCACTTGTGTAGGTCCCGACAGAAATTTGGCCAAGTCTTGAATGTCGGACGTTTGCAAAGCCTCAATTTCGGGCCAGCATCGCTTTTTGTCCTTCCGAAGAAGTTGTGTAGCCCAAGAAATCCTTAACTGCTTGGCTAGGAGGATTTTTGTAAGCGTAGTACAACTGCCGCTTGTAAGGATAGTTACCCGCATCCGGCGTCGCACTGTTGACTGGAACAACGCGCACCGTTTTCTGATTGATTACTTGAGCGAATGTGGCATAATCAATGCCGTTGTTGCCTAAAGCTTGCAGCAGGGGAGTTGTCGCATCTCGATCGAGCGTGGTAATATTTGGCGCCCTGCCAAACTCGCTACCTCCGAGCACTTGTTCTTTAAACGTTTGGTGAGTGCCGCTAACTGCCGGTCTGTTAATTACTTTAATCAGGCCCGCCAGGCCGCCGACTTTCGACCAGTCTTGAGTATTTCCCTTGAAGATATCTTGAACTTGAGCGGAGGTTAAACCTCCTTTAAACGGGTTGTTAATGCCGACTACAAGGGCGATGGTATCTAGGGCAACGGGCACCGCTGCCAAACCCTGACCTTGTTCTTGAGCCGTCAAAGGTCGCGATACCGCTGCAATATCGGCTGTTCCCGCGACCAAATCCTGAATTCCCTTGGCAGAACCATTTGCTTTGGCCTCGACTGTAGTGCCAGCAAACCTCCCTAGAAAGCCGTTCTTGAGGTTCTGATTGATTGTCACCATGCTGGTAGAACCGTCAATTCTCACGGCCGTGCCTGCAGGTACGGAAGCTGGAAGCGCAAAGGAAGTAGCTGCAACAGGGGAAGCACCGCTGACTACTGGCGCGACGGCAAGTGGGACGGCATCGCCTGCAGGTGTGGGAGTGGGGGATTGTTACTAACATCTTGGGATGCTTGTTTGTTGAGAAAAAAGAACCAACCGCCACCGGCGAGCAACAGAAATAACAGAATAAAAACTATGGGGGGAGGCCCGCTCTTAGCCATAAAATTGTCCTTAGCTGGGAAGTTCTTTGTTGTTGGAGCCCTCTAACATTTGCAGCCTCCGATTAACTTCATCGTCTAAGGTCATATTTTCTAATTCTGCCTGAAGTCTTTCTTGCGGGTTTTCAGATAGTTCTGCTAAAGCTTGCTGTTTGAGGTTGCGGCCGTGGACGGCGTTTTTGGCTTGCTCAAACTGCGATCGAGCTGAATCGATACTGAGGTCGTTGTTGACTTTGGATATTGCTCCGAGAGCTTCGTTAATCTCTGCCATATCTTTCATATTTTGCATATCAGTTTTGTAGGCTTCCAGCTTCATCCGCTCTCGATTTAGCTTGTCTTTGGAAGCGTTGACGTAATGTTCGGCTTGTTTTACTTGAGCTTCTAACTGCGGCAGAATTTGTTCTGTCTGAATTACTTTCGACATTGCCAAGCGGGCTGCTTCTTCGTTGCCGTTGCGCTTGGCTGTGATGGCTTGGCGCTCTACGGTTTGCATTTCCCTAACTTTTTCTTCATATTTCGTTTTGGCGCGCTGGTAGGCTGCAACTTGGGTGGAGACTGCTGCTGCTAGCTTTTGCACTGATTCTTGCATCGATCGCAACGACTCTTCGGCTACCGCCACCGACACCTGGCCGCCGGATTCTACGGGCAGTCCCCACATCCAATTCCAGACACCTACTATGGTTCTGCCTGCCTTGTCGCCCATCAACCAGTAAAGGACTTTTTTCATATAAATACCAGATAAGCTTGGTTTTTACGCCTAGTTTACATCAGGATTTGTCGATCGCCCCATCAGGTCGATCGATATCTACATTTTTGATAAAGATTTTCTAGCTGTCTGGATCGTCCATCGCCAATTTGCACAACAGCCAATATTCGGATTTGCCTGTTGTGCGATTCATTTTTGGGCAATCTTAGGGCCTGTTAACTCTCACTTTTATGGCCTGCGATTTCATCACAGGTTAAACATAGATTAAGCGGGCAAATCTGCAAAACTGCTAACATTTACCAGTGCTAAATCCGGGCAAGTCCGTTTGATCAAACCTGTGAGAACTTTGCCGGGGCCAATTTCCACTACCCGATCGATTCCTTGTTGTGGCAATTGCATAGAAATTTCTCGCCACCGCACGCCTTTGGTCATCTGCTGAGTCAACCGCTGCTTTAAAGTGGCTGCGCTGGTAGTGGCTGACGGTTCTGCGTTGGAGAGCACCAGCATTTTAGCATCGGAAAATCTTGCAGACTTTAAGGCTAGTTGAAACTCTGCCGCCACCCCGGCCATCAGAGGAGAGTGAAACGCACCAGAAACATTCAATTTAACGGCGCGTTTGACTTTGATTTTGGCAAGCAAATCTTCTACTGCTGCGGGCGTTCCAGAAATAACGACTTGTGCTTCGCTGTTGTCGTTTGCCAGCACTACGTCTCGGCTGTATTGAATTTGCAATTCTAGTTCCTGTCTGTCGAACCCGATCAAAGCCACCATTTGACCGCCGGAGGCAGTGTCCATGAGTTCGGCGCGGCGTTTGACTAAGCGCAATCCGGTTTCAAAGTCAAAGACGCCTGCTGCGTAGAGGGCAACATATTCTCCTAAACTGTGACCGGCAACTACCGCTGGCCGATCGCTTTTTTCTCGCACTAAGTCGGCCAAAATACTTTCTACTACGAACAAGCAAGGCTGAGTGTAGAGAGTCCGAGATAGTTTTGCTTCTTCTTTTTGGCAAACTTCCGGGACAGACCAGCCTAAAATTTCTTTAGCGAGCTCAAATTTGGCTTTGGCTGTTGGCAAGTTTAATAAGTCTGCACCCATCCCGATCGCCTGGGAACCTTGTCCGGGAAATACCCATGCTGTTTTAGTCATTTTTCCGGTAATCTGCTAATTGGTGGTTGCTAATTGGTGATTGCAAAAATTCTTTCTTTTCCGCTTCTAAGTTCGCTCGCTGGTATCCGCTATCTTTCGGTTAACGAACTATCTACTCGCGACTCACAATTATAACATCTAACTGTGATTTTTACCAGGTTTATTTTTTTTTGCTACTTGAATCTGATTAATAGCCTTAGCACAATTTTCAAGCTTCAAGCCGGGGAAAGTCGATCGAAGAATAGAGGATTTTCCATTTCAGCACGCGCTTGTCAATAACTGCTGTCGAGGTGGTGCACCGCTGCGAACCTTGTCCTATGTATGGCGTGTTAAAGGATTTGTATTTTACTCGATCGAACTCCCGACAATAACCGGAGCAAGTTTACAACCGGCCGCCAAATATTATCTTCCCCATTGAAAAATCGCCGCCCCCCAAGTCAAACCTGCACCGAAACCAGCAGCAGCAATAGTATCGCCCGCTTTAACTTTACCCAGACGCACGGCTTCGTCTAAGGCAAGGGGAATTGAAGCCGCTGAGGTATTGCCGTAATTCGCCAAATTGCTGATTACTTTTTCGGGGGGAATCTTTAGCCTTTGGGCAACTGCATCGAGAATTCGCTGATTGGCTTGATGTAACAACAGCCAGTCAATTTCAGCAGTGCTAATATTTGCACGAAACATAGCTTTTTCTATGACTTCCGGCACTTTTCTCACGGCAAAGCGATAGATTTCTTGACCATTCATTGTGATGGGATGAAATCCACCCACTGCGACGCTGACGCCCTCAATTAATTCTTTTGACTCGGCTTTGTAAGCCAAATTTAGAGACGAATTTTGTGTGCCGTCGCTGCGAATTTCAAATCCCAAAAAGCGATCGACTTCTGAGGCCTGCAATACCACCGCACCTGCACCGTCTCCAAAGAGAATGCAAGTACCCCGATCCGACCAATTCACCCAGCGAGACAAAATATCTGCTCCGATCAGCAAAACATTTTGATAAACCCCTGTCCGAATGAACTGCGAGGCTGTAACTAAACCAAAAACAAAGCCCGAACAAGCTGCTGTCAAATCAAAAGCCACTGCTTTTGTCGCGCCCAACTGATATTGAATTTTACTGGCAGTGCCAAACAAATCGTCAGGAGTTGAGGTGGCCAAAATAATCAAATCGATATCTGTCGGCGAAATTCCTGCCATTGCGATCGCCTGAAGCGATGCCTCCGACGCTAAATCGCACAAAGAAGTGCGATCGTCCGCCAGCCTGCGGGAACGAATGCCCGTCCGCGCCCCAATCCACTCGTCAGAAGTTTCTACTATCTGACTCAAACCGTTATTATCCAGCGAAACCTGCGGTGTACAAGAACCGCTACCTGTGACGGCAATGCCGAACCCTGATTGCTGCAACATTCCTCTCCATTTACTCGCTGTTCGATCGAGAAATTAAAAATTAAAAACTATCAATTAAAATTATTTTTTAAACTGCTGAAATTACTTTTTTTAAGCAAAACAGTGGGTTTAAGCTGACATTTTTAATTTTACATTTTTAATTTTTAATTCCTACTTACTGCCTCTAATTCACAGCTTCTTGTTCCAGAGCGCTTTGCTGATTGGACGATCGAATTCGCTCCAGCACTTGGTTGTCAATAGCCTCCTTCGCCAAACGAATGGCATTAAAAATCGAGCCAGCTTGAGACGAACCGTGGCTGATAATGCAAACTCCAGCAACGCCCAATAGCAAACCGCCGCCGTGTTCAACGTGGTCTACCCGCTGCTTAAATCCTTGCAAGCTTTTTTGCAGCAGAGGATCGTTAATTTGATGTTGGAGTCCTTTGACTAATTCTTCCTTCAGCACTTGCACCACGACTTCGCCCACCGCTTCGGCAAACTTCAACAACACATTGCCGACAAATCCGTCGCAGACAATCACGTCGAATTTCCCCGACAGCACGTCGCGGCCTTCGGCATTGCCCACAAAAGGAATGTTCGGATTGTCCACCAATAACTGGTGAGTCCGCACTGCCGCGTCGTTGCCTTTAGAAGGTTCTTCGCCAATGTTGAGCAGGCCGATTTTAGGTTCGGCGACGCCCAGCACGCACTGGCTGTAAATAGTTCCCATAAGAGCGAACTGCTCCAAAAATTTGGGGCGGCAGTCCACATTAGCGCCGACATCGAGAATAAGTACAGAGCTGCCTGGTACCATTGTCGGCAAAACCGCACCGATCGCAGGGCGATCGATTCCGGGGAGCCGCCCCAACCTCAGCAGGGCAGCCGCCATTGCCGCGCCGGAGTGACCGGCGGACACCACAGCATCAGCTTGCTGCTGCTTTACCAAGTTCATCGCTACGTTAATCGAAGCGTTGGGCTTGCGTTTGAGGGCACTCAAAGGTTCTTCGTGCATTTCCACCGCTCCTTCAGAAGGAACGATTTCTAGCTGACCTGTAGAGACGCGGCCGATCGCGTCTTGTTGCCGGAGCGAGTCTTCTATTTGCTGCGGGTCGCCCACCAGCAAAATCTCTACGCCTAATTCTTCTTGTGCCTTAAGCGCTCCAGCTACAACTTCGGCGGGGGCATGATCCCCACCCATAGCGTCTATTGCAATTCTTGCGCGTGTCGATCCCATTGACCAATGTTTGAGAAACACTAAAAATTCTACCAGGAAGTCAGGAGCGTGAATCCACAAGTCTGAATAAAGAACTAAAATCGGCTCGCTAGGGCGATCGGACAATTCTTATTTCCGACTACTCTGATAGAACTTGTTTTGTCACTACTTTACTATTTTTGACGGCATATTGAAAAAATCAATGAAATAGTTTACATGACCGCAAGCACTTTAGTCCGGGAACGCCGGATTCATCCGTGGAGCGAGAAAAAAGCTCCCCATCCCGATCACAAGCCCCCGGATTTATCAGTGGGAGCGCTTTCTTCAATTCTTTAATCTCAAATCTCAAATCGATTGACTTTAGGAGTAAAAAATGCTGGATTTATTTAGCTCAGGGATGATGTCTCTGTGGCTCGACATGGCTGGGGTAGGCACTGTCGCGCCTAATGCTGCCTCAGTGCTGGCTTGGCGGGGAGGGATACCCGGGTTAGTGGTGGCCGAAGATTTGGCTTTTGGGCGAATAAATGCGGCAAATCCAGACTTGCCCGCAGAAGCGACAGTGCGGGAATATTTAAAAGAGTTGAAAGACAAGAACTTGATTGAGGGCAATCAGGGAATTTGGGTGCAAGCGGGAATGGTGCCATTGGTAAGTAAGCAGGGGAAGACGCTGATGCCTGGGGCTTCGCTGACTAAGATTGCGACTTCTCTGGCGTCGCTGGAGACTTGGGGCGCGGATTATCAGTTTGAAACGCGGTTCCGAGCAACGGGGCCAATTAGCAATGGGGTATTGCAAGGGGATTTAGTGGTCAGCGGCGGGGGCGATCCGCTGTTTGTGTGGGAGGAGGCGATCGCCGTGGGCAATGCTCTCAATCAAATGGGTATCAATCGTGTGGCGGGAAATTTGGTGGTGACAGGCAATTTCCGCATGAATTACGAGTCCGATCCTTTGGTGGCGGGGGACATACTGCGGCAAGCCCTCGACGGGAGCAGTTGGCCACAGGATGTGGTGGCAATGTATTCTAAGATGGCTCCGGGAACTAGAAAGCCGCAAGTAACGGTGGCCGGCAGCGTCATTGCTGAGAAATTTGTGAGTTCGGGGCATTTGTTGCTGAAACGCCGATCGCTTCCTTTAGCCGAAATTCTCAAGCAGATGAACGTCCACAGCGATAATGACATGGCTCAGATGCTGGCCGACAATTTGGGCGGGGCAAAAATAGTGCAGCAGCAAGCGACTTGGGCTGCGGGGGTGCCGGAGGAGGAACTTCAATTAGTTAATGGTTCGGGACTGGGAGTGGAAAATCAGATGTCTCCGAGGGCGGCTTGTGGGATGCTGCAGGCGATCGCCCGCAACCTTCAGACGACTGGGCTGACAGTTGCTGACTTGTTTCCGGTGTCCGGGCGCGATAGAGGAACTTTGGAATACCGACACATTCCGCGATCGGCTGTGGTGAAAACTGGTACTTTGGACACTGTGATTGCTTTGGCTGGAGCCATACCGACGCGCGATCGGGGTTTAGTTTGGTTTGCAATTATTAATCGCGGCACCGATTGGGACTCTTTGAGAGCGCAGCAAGATATATTTTTGCAAAAATTGGTGCAGCAGTGGGGAACAGCATCGATTTTGCCACTAGCAATTACACCGCACATTGACGGCGCCAGACCTGCCTTGGGGGCAGCAAATCGTAGCGATATTTTGGTCGGAGGTTAAGAAATAGGGGTTGAGTTGGAGTTCGGGGAAGGAGCGCTGACAAAATAGCTTAGAATTGGAACAAGACTATTGTGCAAGAAGATGATCAAACTGCGATTGAAGAGATACGGGAAAAAACGCGAGACAAGCTACCGGATTGTAGCGATGAACAGTTCTACTCGCCGCGACGGCCGTCCCCTAGAAGAGCTCGGCTATTACAACCCCAGAAATAATGAAACCAGGCTGGATGTTCCAGCGATTGTCAAGCGCCTACAAGAAGGCGCTCAGCCAACTGACACCGTGCGTGACATCCTGAGAAAAGCCCATGTATTTGAACAAGTCGGAGCCGGAGCCAACGTTGAATCCAGCACAGCAACAGTCAGCTAGTCCCAACTATGCTGGACTGGTTAAGTTTTTAATTGGGCCTTTTTTAGAGACCCCAGGCTCTTTGCGGGTTGATTGCGAACTGCACCCGCGCCAATCGCGGGTCTGGGTTAGGCTTGCTTTTGAAGATCCCGACAAAGGCCGGGTGTACGGTAGGGGCGGACGCAATATTCAGGCAATTAGAACTACGCTCGAAGCGGTGGCGCAGACGGCGGGTCAGTCCCTCTACTTAGATATATACGATGGCGAAGCGGGCGAGCGTGGATCTGGCCCGCCCAGGGGCGATCGCGATCGTCCGGATCGCGACCGTCCAGATCGTGGCTCGCGGGAGCCGCGAGGCGACTTCCGACCCCGGACGCCACCTCCGGCGCCGAGTCCCTTAGCTAGCAGAACTCCGAGAGAACAACCTCGCCGTACTAACACACCTACGTTTAGAACGAGCAGAAATACTCCCGGTTATTAACTAACTGCAGAGCCCAGAAATAATTTTAGATTTTAGATTGCCTGTTGTAGACTTTGTATTACAAGCGCCGTTTAGTTTGAAATTGCCGGTTTTGCGATCGGAAACAAATGTAAAATTTTAAATTTCAAATGTCAGCGGCATCAGGTTAATCTAAAATCTAAAATTTCCAATCTAAAATCTAAAATTGCCTGACTTAATAGAAGGGAGATTTGATTTGTGCCTCAAGCACCAAACTCATTTGGGAGCTAAATCTAAAAGACGCCTTAGATACTAGGTAAAACCTAGTAACGGGCGTTTTTTTGTTTCCAAATAGTGACGGGTTGAACGTTTAGTTGTTAACTTTTAATTGCTTATTTGGAGGAGCTTATGTTGGCATGAATGAAAAACTAACAATAGAGTTACCGAGCATTCAAAGCGCAATGTCGCTGGCCGGTAATCAAGAAGAAAACCTGAAAATGATAGCTAAGCAAACCGGTGCTACCCTGGTAATGCGAGGGCAAGAACTGCTGATTTCCGGCACAAAAAGCCAAGTAGAATTGTGTCATAAATTAGTGCGATCGCTCTCCGACTATTGGAAATCCGGCAAAAATATTACCGGAGTTGAAATCCAGACGGCGCGCCAAGCTTTGGATAGCAACCGCCAAGGCGATTTACAAGACTTGCAGCGAGACGTTCTCGCCAGAACCCGCCGCGGCGAAGAAATTAGAGCCAAAACCTTCAAGCAGCGGCAATACGTCCAAGCAGTACGCACGCATGACCTGACATTTTGCATTGGCCCCGCTGGTACCGGCAAAACATTTCTAGCAGCTATTTTCGCCGTGCAAGCGCTATTAAGCAAGCAGTACGAACGGCTAATTTTAACCAGGCCGGCCGTGGAAGCTGGCGAAAAATTAGGGTTTTTGCCGGGAGATTTGCAGCAAAAAGTCGATCCATATTTGCGCCCGCTTTACGACGCCCTGCAAGAAATGATCGACCCTGAAAAAATGGCCGATTTAATGGAAAGAGGCTTGATCGAAGTAGCTCCTTTAGCTTATATGCGGGGGCGCACTCTCAGCAATGCTTTCGTAATTTTGGACGAAGCTCAAAATACGACGCCGGCTCAGATGAAAATGGTGTTGACTCGTCTGGGCTTTCGATCGAGAATGGTAGTAACGGGCGATATCACTCAAACAGATTTGCCGCCAAACCAACAGTCGGGATTGTCAGTCGCCCAAAACATTCTACGCAACGTTGAGGGCATTGCTTTCTGCGAATTCTCTCAGGCGGATGTGGTGCGACATCCTTTAGTGCAGCGGATTGTCGCTGCTTACGAACTGCACGAAACATGAAGGAATAAGGCCCTTCGACTTCGCGATCGGGTAAAAATAAGGAAGAAGGAAGGCTTTAGTTATCTGGGAGAGAAGGGAGAAGAAAAATTTATCCTGTTTTCTCTAATTCCTTTTCCTAATTCCTAACTTTCATTTGATTATCATCGATTTAATCCACAATCCACAATCCAAAATTGATATGACTGCGACTCTGAAAGAATTCTTGGAAGCTTGCGAACAGTTGGGAACGCTGCGTTTAATCGTGACTAGCAGCGCGGCGGTGCTGGAAGTGCGCGGTTCAATTCACAAGCTGTTTTATGCGGAGTTGCCGAAGGGAAAGTATGCCAATATGCACGCCGAAATATTTGAGTTTCACCTAAATATGGACAAAATAAAACAGGTGAAGTTTGAAACGGGTGAGGCGAAAAGAGGCAATTTCACTACTTATGCAATCCGTTTTCTGGACGAACAGAATGAGGCTGCTTTGAGCGCGTTTTTGCAGTGGGGAAAGCCGGGGGAATACGAACCAGGACAGGTGGAAAATTGGCACGAATTGAAGGAAAAATACGGGGAAGTTTGGGAACCCGCACCTGTTGAGGCGCTTTAAAACATAGGCTTTTCCACCTTTTAATTGCATATTGGGGCGGGTAGGATGCACAACCCCTACTCCCCACAAGCAGAATATTTATTTTTGTGCAACAGGCATCTTGCCTGTTTATGAAAATGGTATAAAATATGATGTTTAACGGATTTGTTGTCTAATTTTTGAATTAATGAACCGCAGAGGGCGCAGAAATCGCAGAGAAAAGAGAAAGAGAAATCTAAGGTGAGTTGTTTTAATGTAATTGGGTATGAAGGTAATTTGGGGTTTTTGCTTGGTTTTACTGGTGTTGCTGTGGGGTGGCGGGGCGAGGGCGGGGGTTTTGGGCGATCGCATATCAAGTTTTCCCAATTGGGAAAGCAAGCCTCCTATCGCTGTAGCTAAGGGAGATTTGGTATATCCAGACTGGATGGCGGGGGATTGGAATGTGGCTAGCACTTTGGAAGATTTAGCCGCTCCTTTAGCGCCAAATATTGTCACCCCAGGGTTTGAAAGCAACCGCCAGTATTTGCAGCAGCCAGTATTATTTAAAGTGCGATTTCACCCGGAAAAAAATATTGGGTTAATTTCTAATTATACATTTAAACAGGCTCAAAAGATTGTAGCAGATCGCACTTTTAACGGTTTGAATATTGCCAAGGCTTATTTAGGCGATAGTAGCGTAGTTTCGGTGAAAGTCGATCCGACCAATCCCAACCGCCAAATTACTGTGTTGAAAGGGGAACGCCAATTAATTTCAATTGTTACCAGTCGGGGAACTGAGACGCCGAATCCTCGCGAGTTTGTGTCTACAGAGATTTCTCAGCAGGTGTTTCGGGGAGAGTCTGATATTTATTTAAACGAGGTGGAGACAACAACGGCTTATCGAGTTGTTGGAGGCGAAGAAAATGGCGATGCTGCGAGTAAAAGAATTGAGGCCGATCAAGTGACGGCGATTTATTTGTCGCCGCAAGACCCGGATTATTTTGCTGCTGGCGGGCATCCTGTGGCTTTGTATCGATATCGGTTGGAGTTGGTGCGGGCATAATTAAGCTGTCATCTCGATCGACCTAGCAACGATCGACTTTTTTCGCCCCTGTCTCTCCTTACATCAGTTTTGCTAATAACCCTCATCAGTTTAACTGTCGCTATGTTGGGAGTTGCTGGTGTCTTCGGTGGTTCTTTGTTCTCTGCAATGCACGGTTCTTTGGTAACATCTTCCTTGTGACAGTGACGAGTGGTGGAATTGATGCGCTGGAAATCTATCGTCGGGTGGGTGTGCAGGAGGTTTGGTTTTGGGAGGATGGGGTAATTTCGGTTCATTGTTTGCGCTCTACGGGATATGAGTTGGTGAGTAAGAGCGAATTGTTGCCGGATTTGGATTTGCGATCGATCGAGTTTTATTCGCGGATGGCGGACCAATATGATGCGGTGAATGCTTTTATGCGATCGATGTAGAAGTTGAGAAGTGCGATTTAAAAAACTATGCTTTGCCCTCATATTTTGCCTTTACTGGAGTTTGTTTCCATGCAGTTTCGGTTCCTGATTTTGGTAGTTTTGCTGCTGCAATTTGGGCAAAAAGTAGTCACGTAGTTCACGTCAACTCACCGTGACTCCAACATTTCCTCAACTGTCAAGCCAATATCAATTGCAATCCGCTGAAGCAATCTAGGTGATATATCACGCCCTTTATGAAAAGGAACAGTAGTTCCTCGCCCATCTTCGTGGCGGAACTGCTTATGTGAGCCTTTTTGACGCACCTCTACAAAGTCAAGATTCTCTAGTATGCGGACTATTTCCTGTGGTTTCAGAACTGGGATATTGCTCATGTTTATCGGATCACAATCTGTTGTGTACCTATAAACTCAGTCTGAATGACCAGAGTATCATCTTCTAGGAGCATCTCAATTACCTCACGCAGATTCTCGTGTAACTCATCCAAGGTTTCTCCCTGGGAATGGGCCCCAGGAAATCCAGGAATATAACCAACGTAAAGCTTGGTATCAGAATCTTTTTCGATTATAGCGGTAAATGTTTTCATAAGATTCGCTTTCTATTCGTTAAATGTAAGAAATGTAATCTCTCATAGATTATATAATATTTCACCTGCACTGAATGTATGATTTGAATACGGGATTGAGAAAAAACATCGATCGCGCTCCTACTAACATTTTTTCCACTAAGCCTCGTCGGGCTAAGGATTGTATGGCTTGCCAAATTTCTGATTGGGATAATTCACTATCAGCAGGTTGTCGCGAAATATCTACAGCTTCATTTTGACGGGCTAACCAGTATAACGCCTTTTTTTCTGAGTCTGATAAACGCTCTAGATGAGATTCTAAAAGGGGCTCTAACTCACCTAAAAATAAATCTGCTGTTCCATCTGCTAAAAATAGGGAAACGCTACCGTTAAATAATTCCCAAATTGTAGCAGCGATGATATTTAGCCAGGAAGGATGTCCTTGGTAAAGGTCGATCAAGTCTGACCATTTTTCCTCATCTCCTAATTGTTTTTCTCGGAAAATTTCTGCTGCTTGTTCTCCTAACCCTTTGAGGTTTAAGGTTTGCGTCGAGAGGTTTACTGCTTCTAAAGCAGTAATTTCTCTGGGTTTTTCCCAACTGAGGAGAATTAAACAACTTTGATGAGAGGATGTGGCAATTTGTTTGAAAAATTTGCCATAATCTTCATAGCCTGCTAAATATTGACCAGCTAATTGACTGCTTTTAAAAATATTTTGTACGTCATCAAGGATTACTAAACAGCGAGAAGATCGAAAATAATCGATGACTGTGGGTAATGGGGGTTGTGGCGATCGCCCAAAAAATTGCTTGAGTTTGGTTTGGAGGGTTGAAAGTGTGGGTGTGTCAGCGAGAGTTAACCAAATAATATAATCAAATTCGCTTTGAGTTTGTTCGATGAGTTTGAGGGCGATCGCACTTTTGCCAATTCCGCTTAAGCCGTAGATGGTAATCAAGCGCGTGTGGGCTTGTAATGTCCATTGTTTGAGGGTGGAGAGTTCTGAGGTGCGATCGTAAAAGCTTGTTAATTCGGGTGCTTCTGTTAAATCGATTATGGGCGATCGGGCTTGATTTTGGGGAGAATCTGGGGGAAAGGGCGATCGGGTTTCTGTATTTTTTATATTTTGTATAAATTGACCACAAATCTTAATATCAATTTCTTGTAAGAAACTGTCACCCACTTGGGACGATTGAGAAATTTTATGTCTTTTTTCTAACTTAGAACGAAAAGTATATTTATTTAGGTCTTCTCCTAATTCTTCACCCAACTTTTCCCATAACTTAGCCGCTTCTTTTTTAACATGAGATTCACTGCAATGAAAATCTTTAGCGATTTGAGGATATTTTTGTCTTTGCCAAACACCCGTTAGTATTGCTTCCTGTAGGGGGGTGAGATTGTCTCCGGTGCGCTCAAAAATTAAGTTATCAGCCCATTGTACAACATCTTCAGCATTCATGGGTCAGGGTTGAGGGAGGTTTGGTGTACTATATTCTACCAAATCCTACTTTGTCAACTGGATTGTACCAAATTCTACTAAATTGGTTCTAGATGGTTAGAAAATGTGGGTACTAAATCCTACCATTTTAGGTTTTATATTTCCGCTAAATGTTGCAAACTATAAATGAGTACATACCCTAGGGTGCATCTGACGAAGTTATGGATGACACTTGTGTAAGTCCTGTAAATAGAAGCTCTACCCATCATGGAAGTTATTAAAAATTTTTACCAACCTTGGCTTGAAAAATGGATAAATCATCGTTTTCAAGCTATTATATTAATATGTTTATTGGTATGGACACCTATCCTAGTTGCGGGAACTTTGCAGGTGCAAAATTCCTGTAACCCTATGATTCATTCGTCTAATAATTTACTCCCCAAATATTGTCAAAATGAAGGTAATAATGGTACTCAAAAAGAAACTGATAAGAGTGGTAAAAAGGACGGGAATAAGATGCAAGAATTATTAGACTCTATCAAACAACATCCCGATCTTACGGGAGTAAGTATTGGAATTGGTTTTGCAACTGTCGCAACTATCGCTAATGCACCTTTAGTTGTTGTCGCAGGAATTAGCATTGCTTTGTGGTTAGCGATCAGAACAGCACTTTCTCCTTAGAAAGCTAAATCAAAGCCTTATATAACTTATTTACAATACCTTTATTTAAGGAGCGATTTACCAAAAATGGAACCTGTTTCTAATGAATCTCAACAATCTTCCCAACTCGCGAATAGTCCCTTAAATAGTGATTCGCAAGTTGTTCCTCCTCCTGCTACTGGGCAACTTCAGCAAAATTTAAATAGCCCAGAGCCCCCATCGTTATCACTAAGCTTTTTGGGATGGCAAATTTTAGCAGGTAAATGGGTTTTTCTGGGAATTGTAGTATTTGCTACTGCGTGTACATTTTTTATTTTCACTAAAGGAAGCCAATTTTGCTTATTCAGCATTTCTTGTACTACGGCCAGTGGTGATACGACAGCTACTAATTTTTTGGGATTTTTAGGGGGGGCAGCAACTATAATAATCCTCACTAATGTGCTTGGTGTCCCGCTCGTTCCTGCTGTTGCTGTGGCCATGGGAATTTGGTTATTGATGCAATTTTAACTTTATTACTGTGTGAACAATAAAATTATTTTTTTGCCAAATATGAATCTAGTTGAAGTTGATAATGTCTCGAAATCATTCTACAAAGGGTTTGGTGTCAATCAAATCCTTAAGGATATCAATCTAACGGTAAAGGAAAATGATTTTATTGTTTTGCGCGGTGAAAATGGAGTCGGCAAATCTACATTACTTAATTTAATTTTAGGCTTATCAAGACCTAGTACGGGACAGATTAAACTGATGGGAATTGCACCAAATAACTCTTCTTCTAAAATTTGCTTGGGGGTAGTTTTGCAAGACACCCAAGTTCCCCCAAAAGTCAAAGTTAAAGAATTAGTTGATCTCCTGCGAAGCTATTACCCCAACCCTCTTTCAAGGGAAGAGCTCATGAATAAAGTTAATCTCAAGTACAAGGAAGATGCTTGGGCGACTGATTTATCTGGGGGGCAAAAGCAGCGACTCTACTTTGCTCTCGCTTTGGCAGGAAATCCTCGGCTTCTCATCCTTGACGAGCCAACGAGGAACTTAGATGATAAAGGCTATGAAGAATTCTGGAAACAAATAAAACTTTGTCGCCAACAGGGAACCACCATTTTGATGGTGACAAACAATAAATCCGACTCGGATGAACTGGATACTTTAGCTACTCGGTACATTACCCTGCAAAAAATCTCTGAATCTTCGCACAAAAGCCAATTACTTGAAGAGTTTCGGATAGCTAAATCAGAACAAAAGTTAGAGCCTGTTTCCTTACTTGAAAGAGTCGTTAATAAATCAGAGCCTTTCAATCAAAACATTTTGGCAATTATCCAAAATCAGCTTTGGTTTGAAACACTACAATTGATTCGGACTCCCCTGTTTCTCCTTGCCACCCTCAGTTTAGTAGGTATTATACCCCTATTGCAAGTTATAGGTTGGACAGGAAATTCTGCAATACAGCCTATAATTTATATTTCTGGAATTAGCTTGTTTACAATTGTTATTGAGCGTCTGGGCAAACGAATTGCTCTTGAGCGCTCTGAAGGATGGCTGAAATTGTTGAGGACGACACCTTTACCCCCAATCGCATACATAATAGCAAAGATAGGGACATCCCTGTTACTTTGTACCATCAGTCTCATACTAATTTTTGGGCTCGCAAGCTGGCAACTGCAAATAACAGGCGATCCGAGTTTCTGGCTAGTTATCTTTCTCTGCCTAATTCTGGGTATTATCCCCTTCGCCATTCTTGGTCTAGCACTGGGATATTTGATCGACCCCAGGAGTGCTGATCCTATCCTTAACTTGTCAGTAGTAATTGTTGTTCCTCTAACCTGTGGAGCATTTCCAATTTATGAATCAAAAATTGTACAAAATTTGATGGTACTATCCCCATTTTACCATTATCGAGAGCTGGTATTTTGGGCAGCAAAATTGCCTTCTGATAATCAGATCTTTATACACTTGCTGTGGTTAATTTGGAGTTGGGGCGTATTTGGATTAATTGCTACTTGGTCATACCAGAGAGATCAAGCAATTCAGTAATTTGTTTATCATCAACACAAGTTAAAAAGGCGGCATCAGGCGACCTCTTTATTAATTGTCATATCGATATTATCAAGGACGGGCAAAGGGAGATTCATGGTAAGGCCAAGTAGAATCCAGTCTTCCAATACCTCTTGTAATTCTTCTGAAATACCATCCTACATCTTACAAATCGCCCTACCTGCTCACTGGCTCAAATCCCTGCACAAAAGTCATCCAGCGTGGTACTTTATCACCTGTAATATTTAGGATAGGAATGTTGAAGCTTCTGACATCGGGGCGACCGATTTCACCAGCCGAAAAAGTAATATTCGTAGGTTCCGACTTACCTAAACCATAGGCACTAGCTATTTGATTAGCAAGTCGGCAGGTTATTACAAAACTTCCCATATTAATCGTGCCACCCCCAGCCTCGTAATTCCATGTAAGACCGGGTGTTAAAGTCCCCTCCTGACACATAAAGTGAGTGACTTCAAACATTTTAGCAATGTGAACATCATATCGCCTTAAGCGTCCTCCATAGGCCGATACTCTGGTATCACTTTCTGGTACTACAATCGATCCAAATCCTTCGTCAAAACCAAGCTTCATCGGTAGTGCTGTGGAACTTGTGAGCGGTTGACTCGCTTGAGGTTGTACGCGAGTCGGTGACATCTGTATTGGTTGGACAAATTGACTATTAGCGCGAATAAAACAACCTTGCGCCGCACCAGCAGCGTAGCTTTTTCCTACAAAAAGCCAAGGTAAACCTCTGGTATCCCGGAAAGTAACACCAGCATTACCAGGAAAGCTTTCAAAACGCTGTCCCTGTTTTAAAACACCAACTACAGACCAATTAAAAACATCAAATGGAGTGCGGTTGTCAATACGCATAAATTCTTCAAAAGAAGAATTCATGCGACAATTTAACCCCTTTGGGTCTGAGTCTACTACTTCCCAATAAGTATAGCAATCCTAAATGATTTTCTGTGTGTAACTATATTGACGTATTTTGGGGAAATCAAATGTATGTTCGTTAGTA
>NZ_JAUBUR010000093.1:0-3553 GCF_036705485.1 Microcoleus sp. AT9b-C3
ATTTGTTTATGATTGCTTTATTTGGTTTTCAATGTTCGTGACGGCTTTGTGTTCCGCCATGTAAATAAACATAAAGCATATTCTAAGGTTTGTAAAGTATTTTAACAACAGATTAACTAATGAGAGTTATAAGTTTCACTAATCAATATGAATAAAACTGGATAAACAGGTAAGAATGCACCAAAAAGTAGGTAAAGCCTGGAAGCGCGTCGCCTTCAGGCATGGAAATATTAAGATACAGACTTTTGCTGGCTAGGTATCATAATGAGCGCCCAATAGGGAACTTCAGCGGGATCGACATCTGCGATCGCCCGAATTCGCTGATTGGGCATAGTTGCGCGTTCTATATACAGTGCTCGATCGAACTGTCCCAACTCAATCAGCACGTCCCGGACTTTCGCAAAATGCCGGCCCAGCTTAATAATCACAGCAGCATCAACAACCGCCAGTCGATCGCGCAAAACCTCAGCATCCAGCGTCGCAGGCATAATACTTAACACATCGTTACGATAAGTCAGCGGCACTCCCAGCGCAGCCGCACTCGCCATTGTCGAAGAAATTCCCGGCACAACTTCAGTGGTAAATGTCCCCGACAAACGGTTGAATAGATACATAAACGAACCGTAGAGAAAAGGTTCGCCCTCACATAGCACCGCCACATCCCGCCCCTCGCTCAGATGTGCGGCAATTTTCTCGGCAGCAATATCATAATAAGGTTGAGACGATCGCGTCGGACTAAAAGGCAACGGCATCGGAATCTCAATTTGCTCCGGGCGCAGGTAATCAGCAACGATCGCCCGCGCCAGCACCTTACCATTTTCCATAGCCGGATAGGCAATCACCGGCACCGATTGCAAAATCCGATAAGCTTTCAAAGTAATCAACTCAGGATCGCCAGGGCCAATACCCAAACCGTACAATTTACCCGTACCTTCAGTCATAATTCATCCTTTTTCGCTAACGCATTCACGGCCGCCGTTGCCATTGCACTGCCACCGCGCCGCCCGTGCAACGTAATAAATGGCACTCCCCGACTGTTGGCGGCCAGTTCGGCTTTGGATTCGGCGGCCCCGACAAATCCTACCGGGAAACCCAGAATTAAAGCCGGTTTAGGTGCTCCGGCATCCAGCATTTCCAGCAGTCGGAACAAAGCAGTCGGGGCATTGCCAATTGCCACAACCGCACCCTGCAATTTGTCCAGCCATAAATCAAGGGCTGCGGCCGATCGAGTATTTCCGATTTGCCGCGCCAACTCTGGGATTTCGGAATGCCAGAGGGTGCAAATCACCGGATTGTCAGCGGGAAGGCGTTTGCGAGTGATGCCTTCGGCCACCATCCGGGCATCGCACAGAATCGGCGCACCTGCGGCGAGGGCTTGGCGTCCGCAGGTGGCTGCACCGGGGGAAGCTGCTAAATCTGCAACAATATCGGTCATGCCGCAACTGTGAATTAGTCGCACGGCTACCGATTCTAAATCGGGCGGTAAGCTTGACAAATCTGCTTCGGCTCGAATTGTGGCGAATGATTTGGTGTAGATTTCTGTTCCGTCTCGAATGTAGTCAATCATTGTTTAAAACTGCTATGAGAATTTTGTGGAATTTGTGAAATAGATTTTTTGAATGAACCGCGAAGGCGCGTAGGACGCGAAGGAATAAATCTCCAGAGATATAGAAAGAGAAATGCTTAAAATTTGTCTGTTTTTAGGGGATATTTTTTCACTTTCAATTCCAATTTTCGATGGTCAACAACTCCTGCAATTGGTCGATCGCCTGCCGATCGACAAACTCACCCAATGACTCCACAGGCTCTCGAAACCGCTGATACACTCGCAACATTCGCTCGATCGCACCGGGCATCTCGGCGGCACTCACCGCCTGAAAAATTTGTCGTCCGAAGGGCAAATCTTTTCTACCCGCATAAATGTCGTAACCTTCGATCGTCTCGTCTCCTCGCTCAATCTGAATTCCCACCAGCGTGATATCAATTGGCTGATGCTGGGCGCAGGACTTTTGGCAACCGCTGAAATGAATGTTAATCGCCAGGTCGATCGTCAATTTTTGTGCTAAATCCCTCGCCATTGCAAGGGCGTGACTTTGAGTATCTGTGGCCGCCGACGCACAGCCACTGCTGCCGGCACAAGCCACCAAGCACGAATCTAGGCGAGTCGCCGATGAGTGCAATCCCAAATCGGCGACTTGCTGTTTTACCTCAAAAAGCTGGGAGTTGGGTATATCAGAAATCAGCAGATTTTGCCACGGTGTAAGTCTTAGGGTACCGCTGGCTACCTTTTGGGCTAAATTCGCCAAATTCCGCAGTTGCTTTGATTCTAGCCTACCCAGAGGCAGTGCAATTCCCATGTAGGAGAAACCCGACTGTCGTTGAGGATGAATGCCGAGATGTCGGTGATGGGTGATGGATTTTTCAGATGAGGCGATAATCGAGCGGGCGGGCAAGATGCCCACCCCACAAGGAAATTCACTCTTTTTGGAACAGGCATCTTGCCTTTTTTGGGGAAAGGTGTCTGATGTGAATTGCCATAAAAATGGTAAATTCTGCTGTACCCTTTCTAGATAACTTTCAGCGCCCCAATCTGCCAGCAGGTGACGCAAACGCGGTTTTTTGCCATCAATTCGAGGTCGATTTTTGGTGTATTCAAGATAGGTGTTAGCGAGGGCGGCTAATACTGAAATACATTGCGATTCTTGGATTAAAATTCCTGTATCACCGTTTAAATCCAGCCGAAAAACGATTCCTGATTGGGTTGAAAGCCCTTCAACAGCTAATAAAATATCGTTGCGTAAAGCCTGGATCGAAACCGATTCCCCGCCATCCAACCCAATACTGAACTTAGGCGAAAGTTCCGACAACTCGGAATGTGTTTGCAGGTAATCATCCCAAGCTTTGACTAGCGGGCGAGTATCGAGTAACTGCTGGCGATCGATCCCGGCTGTCGGACTTGCCATAATATTGCGAATCGGGTCAACTTCAACGCGGCGAGACGCTATCCCCAATTCCTGCAAGCGGTTCCAGACTTCCGGGGCCATTTCCGAGTTCACTTCTCGGATTTGCAAATTTGCCCGATTTGTCACTTGCAAACAGCCGGTACTGTATTGATCGGCCAAATCGGCGATCGTCCGACACTGCTGCGCGTTTAAAATTCCCCCCGGAATCCGCATTCTCGATAAAACTCCGTCTCGGGCTTGGGAACCGTAAAATAAACCCGGACAAGTCGGCAAATCAGTCAAAGCTAACAAATAATCTCCTCCCCGTGCTACGCAGGGAATCCAAAAGTAAACGCCCACAAAGCGCCCCCGAAATCGGCATTCTGACTTTTACAGTTGCGGCACAGCGCCGGAATTGCACCGGACTTTCCCGCTTTCAGGTTTTAGAAAGGTATCACGAGCTGACCGACAGAAAGCAAAACCCTCAACTTTCTTAACAAAACCCCTGGCCATGGCGTCGGGCCCCGCAAGCTACGCCCCTCTCTCTCCTTTCATCAGCTTTCCTAATCACAGTCATCAGTTTAACTGTCGCTCAACCCCTTTACAAACCT
>NZ_JAUBUR010000005.1:0-89593 GCF_036705485.1 Microcoleus sp. AT9b-C3
AAGGCAACGATCTATATATATCTTGCCTTACAGATTTTTTTTTGCTCACTTTTTCAGTGCCATTGGACTTTAGTCCTCACTACAAAACCCGACTCGTTATCTCGATGCGATCGCCCCGATCGCACTTTAGGATTGTTCGCTCGGTTGTTCGATCGGCAATTCTATGATAAACTCGGCTCCGTGGCCGAGTGCAGACACGCAGCTAAGTTTACCACCGTGTTCTTGGACAACTTTGTAGGAAATTGACAAGCCTAAACCGGTGCCTTTGTCGGCGGGTTTGGTGGTAAAAAAAGCCTCGAATAACTGCTGGGAAACTTCTTCTGGCATACCGGGGCCGTTGTCAGAAATCCTAATTACAGCATTGGAGTTTTGGATTTCTGTTCTAATTTTAATTTTGCTGCGGTTAGCTTTGACTTCGGCAACTGAACGCCCTTCGTTGTATTCCTCGATCGCGTCGATCGCATTTCCGATCAAATTCATAAATACCTGATTGATTTTTCCAGCATAACACTCAACCAAAGGCAAATTTCCATAGTCCTTAATTACGGCAATTTCGGGATAATTGCCTCTGGCTTTCAGGCGGCTTTGCAGAATCAGCAACGTTCCTTCAATCCCTTCGTGCAGGTTAACTTTGCTCATTTGAGAATCATCTTTGCGGGAGAAATTTCTGAGCGATCGCACGATTTCCCGAATGCGATCGGCCCCAACCTGCATCGAAGACATCGCTTTCGGCAAATCTTCTAGCAGAAACTCTAATTCGATATCCTTAATTTTATTTTGAATTGCTGCCGGCGGCTGCGGGCAGTGCTGCTGGTACATATCGAGCAAATCCAGCAAATCTTCCGTGTAGTGGCCGACGTGAACGAGATTGCCGCAGACGCTGCTAACAGGATTGTTAATTTCGTGAGCAACACCGGCTACCATTTGACCGAGAGTAGACATTTTCTCAGTGTGAATCAATTGAGCTTGAGTTTGCTGCAATTCGTGCAAAGTATTTTCGAGTTGCAGTTTTTGTTGGGTTAACTCGGTTTGCGATCGCCGCAAAGCTTCTTCACTGCGTTTCTGCTCGGAAATGTCAGTAATTAACCCTTCCAAAGCTATCAATTCTCCCGAGTCGGAAAACACTCCCAAACCTTGCTCCCAAACCCATTTTAATTCGCCATTTTTAGCAGTAATTCGGTAATTTAGCTGATAGGGTCTATTTTCTTGCAAGGCAACTTGCACGGCATTCCACAAATTCTCGCGATCGTCCGGGTGAGTCAATTCCGAGATAGAAACTTGCCTAGTGCCGATAAATTCTTCAGGAGAATAGCCGGCTAACTGATAGCAACCTTCGCTGACAAACTCCATACTGCGATCGGCATCATTGCGAAAACGGTAGGCCATTCCCGGCAAATTGCTCATCAGCGTCGCCAAGGCCCGCTGACTTTCCCGTAGGGCTTCTTCGGCGTGTTTGCGATCGGTAATATCCGTCATCACCGCCAGCATACAGAGTTCGCCGTCCAAATTAATCAACTCTGCAGACAGCAAACACACCACCACCGATCCCGACTTCATCCGAAACTCGCATTCCTGATTGCGAACAACACCTTGTTCGTGCAAACGTCGCCTAAAATTAAGTCGGTCTTGAGGCCTTACCCAAATATTTAACCCCGGTACTGTATTCCAGGTCGTTTCTTCTAAATCGTAGCCAGTCATCGACAAGAAACTATCATTAACTTCAATAAAACGACCCTCTGCAAAAGTAGTAATTATCATCGGATCTGGACTTGAGCGAAAAGCCTTAGAAAACTTTTCTTCCGATAAACTTAACTTTTTAATAGCCTCTTCCAACTGACTTGTCCGCTCTTTAACCCGGCATTCCAATACCTCATTAGCCTGCTTCAGGGCTTCCTCAGCCTGCACCCGATAAGTGATATCGCGCACCACCCCTTGCAGCCCTATTTTGCCACCGATATCCATAGAAGTTAGCAGCACTTCCGCCGGGAACTCAGAGCCATCTAAACGGCAGTGCCGCCAGTCAAAACGGCAATTTCCCGATCGCAGAGCCGTATTAATTCGCTCTTGATAAAGACTCATAGAATCTTGTTCGTCCGGTTGCAACGGCGGGCTGAACTCCGAAGGATGCTTGCCGCAAAACTCCGACTCAGTGCTGCATCCAAATAACTTTAAAGTCGCCGGATTGCAATCCAAAAAACCCTCTTCGTCTAACAGCATTACCGCATCAGTCGTCGATTCGTACAAAGTGCGAAACTTTTTTTCCGACGCCTGCAAAGAAGCAATCAACTGCATCTTTTCCTCAGCCGCCCGCTTTTGCTCAGTAATATCCTGCATTACTTGAGAAAAGCCCTGCAACTTTCCCCTTTCATCGCGCAAAGGAGTAACAATAATATTCGCCCAAAATCGCGAGCCGTCTTTGCGAAGGCGCCAGCCTTCATTTTCGTATCGACCTTCTGCCACCGCCAGGATTAATTTTTCTTTGTGCTTGCCGATTTCAAGATCTTTTTTAGTGAAAAAACACTCCGAGTTATTGCCTACTATCTCATGAGCTCTGTATCCTAAAATGCGTTCGGCACCAGAATTCCAGCTAGCTACATACCCATCAGGATCTAACATGAATATAGCGTAATCCTTAACGCCTTCAATTATTAAGCGCAGGCGTTCTTCGCTTTCTCGAAGTGCAGATTCTGCTTGCTTGCGCTGGGTGATATCTTCTACAAAACCTTCGTAGTAGAGCAATTTACCTGCTTCATCGCAGACAGCCCGCGCATTCTCAGCGATCCAAATTATTGTTCCGTCCCGCCGATAAATCTGCGATTCAAAATCCGATACGATACCCTGTTCTTGCAAAGCAGAAACAAACTGATCGCGCCGATCGGGATTGACGTAAAGCTGATCGCTGATATCAGTCAGACAGCCCATTAATTCTTCGGCGGAACTATATCCGTAAATGCGAGCCAAAGCTGGGTTAGCGCTGATGTAGCGACCGGATTGGGTTGTTTGAAAAATACCCGACACAGCATTTTCAAACATACTATAATATTTTGCTTCCATTTGGTGCAGTGCCTCCGCGACATTCAGGCATTCTATCGCTTTATTTCCTAATTTTTGATTTCCCACTTGTGAATACCCTGCTCTTGTGTGTGAGTTGAATATTTTGGTCTACCGCCTGTTAAATTTGAGCCGTTAGTTAGGCTGAAAGATGGTGTGTCGCAGCCGGAGAGGAGTGTGTTTATTCATCTGTCCTACTGGGCTGTTAGTTGTTAATAGTTGCTGCGGAAAGTTTAGCTGCTCCGGTATTTATTTGAGGCTTGACTGGCTGTCACGATCGCATTGGCATATCGATCGGCCTGCGGTGCAGGTGTTCGAGCAAAACCCGCTCCTTGAAAACTCCCTGAATATATTAGCAGTTGAATACCCTGAAATAAGTTAGTAGCAAGGATGTTGTTACAATAAAAGGCAGCGACTTCTACAACCGCAAGAGCCTATTTTTAGGATTTGGGTGAGAGTACGATCGACTCTTACCCTAGGCAACTAACCCGCCTGCAAGAGCTAAACGCTCGCTGTCCTTGCTGTCAGTCGATTGGAGATTTTATATTTTAGATTAAAGTTGACTCCACAGATGAATCTGGGGTTCTCCTAAGATCTAAAATTTTTTGCTTTCCACAACTCCTGTCGGAAACTTTTATGGGTCTTTGGGTGCTCTGAGTTACTGTTAAGTATTATTGCTAATAGATAATACAGTAGACTGCTGGCTGGCAGTTGTACGATCAGGGGTTTCTATGTAAAGTTGGCACAACAATAGGGTAATTGTTGTATCAAAAAATTCATATTCTGCTGCTGCGGGCGGAAAAATTCTGTAGCGGTGCTGGCATTTGGGCAAAAATCTGGGTTCGATCGCGCAAAATTTGGTCGGCCAGTCTGGTAAAATCCCGATCGATTCTCGGTTTGGCCGCAAAGCTCGATCGAGCTAAATTTGACTAGAAATAAATGACAGATTCTCCTCTACTAGCAACGCCAGAGTTATCTCCTGCTTCAACCCAGACGGCGGATTCTCCTGTGTGGCCAGCCCTCCTGCAACAACTATTAGACAGACAATCTCTCTCGCGCGCCCAAGCAGCCGACTTGATGCAGGGATGGCTAGCAGAAGCTATTCCCCCCGTCCTCTCAGGAGCCATTTTAGCGGCCATCCAAGCCAAAGGCATCTCTGCCCCAGAATTGGCAGGAATGGCTCAGGTATTGCATTCTCAGTCGCTTGCAGGCGAGCCCGAGAGCGTTTTAAATCCCAAATCCTCAATCTCCAATCTCAAATTAATTGATACTTGCGGCACCGGCGGCGACGGCGCTTCTACGTTTAACATTTCCACTGCTGTAGCTTTTGTCGCAGCCGCGGGCAAAGTTCGAGTCGCGAAACACGGAAATCGCTCCGCATCAAGCAAAGTGGGTTCTGCTGACGTGTTGGAAGCACTGGGAGTCAACCTCAACGCCGATGCCGCGAAGGTAAAAGCTGCGGTAGACGAAGTAGGCATCACCTTTTTATTTGCGCCTGGGTGGCATCCCGCACTTAAGGCTGTAGCGTCGCTCCGGCGCACTTTGAAGGTGCGGACTATTTTTAACCTATTAGGGCCCCTTGTCAATCCTATGCGCCCTACAGGGCAGGTAATCGGGGTGTTCGATCCTAGTCTGGTATCAACTATTGCCCAAGCTTTGGGCGAGTTGGGGACTGAGTTAGCTGTAGTCGTTCACGGCAGAGAAAAATTGGACGAGGCGGGGTTGGGAGATGTGACTGATTTGGCGGTTTTGTCGGATGGCAAAGTGGAACTCACTACTTTAGACCCCCAAAAGGTAGGATTGACACCAAGTGCGATCGGCTCGTTAAAAGGCGGAAATGTTGAGGAAAACGCCGAGATTTTGCGGAACGTTTTGCAAGGCAAAGGTACGCCAGCACAAATGGATGTTGTAGCTTTGAATGCGTCTTTGGCTTTTCAGGTGGGAGGTGCAATTCCTATGGGTTCTCACGCCGCAGGAGTTTCTATGGCTAAGGACATTTTATTGAGCGGCGAATCTTGGTTGAAGTTGCAGCAGTTGATTGAGTTTTTGAAATGAAGGAAGAAGGAAGAGGGAAGAGGGAAGAGGGAAGAAGGAAGAGGGAAGAGGGAAGAAGTAAAGAAAAATTTAGAATACCCCAATCTTCCCGCTCTAACCGTCTAAAACTCAGCCTTCTGCATTCATACTTTTTCAAGTTGGGAAACTTTTTTCTCTCTTCTCTTCTTGTTGGTTAGTAAAAAAAATCCTTCTTCCTTCTTCCTTCTTCCCTCTTCCTTCTTCCTTCTATTTAAGAGCGCGATCGAAATTCAATGACATCTTGCTTAATAGTCACATCTTTATTACCAAAAAAGTCGTGACCCAACAGTCCGATATCTAGCGACGGCGAGACTGCGACAACTACATTGTTAACTGCCAGACCACCTGCTTCCATAGAAGTCAAGCGACCGAGGGGAAAAGTAGCAACTCCGTTGGGAGTTTGTGCTTGCACTGTTCCCTGGAGAACAACGCCCAAGGCTTTAGCCATTGCTGGTGTAATTACTGTGCCACTAGCTCCAGAATCTACCATCATCTCGAACTTTTGTTTGCCGTTAAACGTGACTTCTATGACGGGGATATTAGCCTCTCGGCGTTTGATTTTTGCCTGAAACACTCCCGACTTTGCCGCCGCCGAAGTGCTGGGAGTCAAGTCTTTGGGGAGAAAACCGCAGACTGATTGGCTGAGGTTGACGGTTCTGCCTGACGAGCTCCGCATGAAGCATCCCTCACTTTCTTGAGCCACTGCTCGCGAGGAGTTGGCAACAGTCCCTACTAAAATTGAACTGCTCAGAGAAATAACTGTTGTTACAACCAGTAACGGTTTGCACAGTTTTTGAGAGTTCAGTAGATGCTTGTATAAGTTTGAGAGTAAAGGCAAGGGAGATTTACTAGCCATAGTTTCGTTAAACGCTGTAGCTCGATCGTAACAGCGACAACTGCCTTTTGGTATAGATTTCGTATAGATAGAGAATTTCCGCCCGCCACCTAAGCTGCTGGCAGATAAATTGCTGGCGCGGGGGGAGATGGAAAATTTGCACTTGTTGCAGCTTTTTGATGACCTGCTGCTTCTGCCTCCGGCATAAGTGCCTTGGTTTTGCGAACCCTTGCACAAATTAAAATAATATCTGTACATTACTGACTAGCATCAAATCCCTGGCAGTGGTAAGAATGAAACCAAACGAAAGTAATTAAGGATGCCATGTCACTTTCAACTGCACAACCCGCTCTCCTAGTCCTGGCTGACGGTACTGCTTACCGCGGCTGGTCGTTTGGCGCTGATGCCACCGTCGTTGGCGAGGTAGTATTTAATACGGGAATGACGGGCTACCAAGAAGTATTGACCGATCCCAGCTATTGCGGTCAAATTGTAACTTTTACTTATCCAGAATTGGGCAATACCGGGGTAAATCTCGAAGACGAAGAATCCTCGCGCCCACAAATTCGAGGTGCGATCGCCCGGAACGTATGCAGCCGCCCCAGCAACTGGCGCTGCTCGCAATCTCTGCAAGACTACCTAAAACAGTACGATATCCCCGGCATTTACGGGATAGACACCCGCGCCCTCACTCGCAAAATTCGCACGGTGGGAGCGATCAACGGTGGCATTTCGACCACGATTCTCGACCAGGCAGAGCTTTTGGAGCTAGTACAAGACGCCCCCAGCATGGACGGGCTCAATCTGGTTCGGGAAGTCACCACCCGCGAGGTTTACGAGTGGTCTGAAGCCACGGACTCGGTTTGGGAGTTCAGTCCTACAGTTAAACCTGCTAACGGCAAAATGTGGACGGTGGTAGCGCTAGACTTTGGGATCAAGCGCAACATCCTGCGGCGTCTGGCGAGTTATGGGTGTCGGGTAATCGTTGTCCCCGCTGACACGTCGCCGGAGGAAATCCTCAAATACAACCCGGACGGCATTTTTCTGTCCAACGGCCCCGGAGATCCGGCGGCGGTAACGGAAGGGATCGCGACTGCAAAAGCTTTGTTAAAGTCGGACAAACCCGTATTCGGCATCTGCATGGGACACCAAATTTTGGGACTTTCCTTGGGCGCAGAAACTTTTAAACTTAAGTTCGGCCATCGGGGATTGAATCATCCAGCGGGTTTAACTGAGCAAGTAGAAATTACTAGCCAAAATCACGGTTTTGCGATCGACCCCGATTCCCTAGCCCCCGAAGTAGAAATTACTCATCTCAATTTGAACGATCGTACCGTAGCCGGATTGAAGCACAAAACTCTGCCACTGTTCTCAGTGCAGTACCACCCAGAAGCCAGTCCGGGCCCGCACGACGCCGACTATTTATTTGATCGATTCGTGCAGTCAATGCGAGACAATCAGAAAGTAGCCAGCAGTAAATAGTCCGCAGTCCGCAGTCAGCAGTCAACCGCTAATGACTGCTGCCTCAAAAAAACTAAAAACCGCTGACCAAAAAAAACTGTAGACAAAAGACCAAAAAACTCCTATAATGAAGCCTCGACTTTAAGCCATATCTAGCTAGGAGGGTGTCATTCCTGAGTCATTGACCCTGACCGTTAGCCTCAGAGGCACTCGCGAAGTCAGGAATAACTGTCAGTTATTTCGCCTGACGGGCCTGCTGGACGCTTTTTCTGAGGCCACTTTTCGGAAGGTAATAAGCAAATGTATTGACGAGGGCCCAAAACACGTAATTTTGGACTTGTCTCAGATAGACTTTGTGGATAGTTCAGGCTTGGGCGCACTTGTGCAACTTGTCAAAAAAGCCCAAACCTTGGAGGGGACATTGCAAATTGTCTCAAATCCCCGCGTAACTCAGACTGTTAAACTGGTTCGCTTAGAGAAATTTTTGTCTTTGCAGCCTTCGGTTGATGAGGCGGTAAAAAACGTCAAGGATGCTTGACGCCAAAGTGAATTAAATTAGCTATCCGGTTCTCAACGCTGGATAGCAAATTTTTATTTTTGTGCGGGTAAAACAATACCGATTTTCCCCGAAGCTGCGACACGCGCCAGCCGCTATTTCCCCGATGCTTAGAGTTTCGGTGGATGGGCAGTAAAATATGTGTGGCAAACACGCGGAAAAATGGTATAAAAATTAGAGCATCCCGCTTTGGTATAAAGCCTTTTTTAGGAGTGCGATCGTCACGCAAAGCTTTGCCTATATATCTCGTTTCGCGATCGGACAGCGAACACTCCTGTGAAAGCTATAATTGCTGAAGTAACGAAAGACGAAATAAGTAAGTGACTAGAAAAACCAAGCTGTGCGGAAGTTTTATTTAAAAAAGTATGTCGCCGATCGCAGATGACGGGCTCAAACTGAGTCTGACGGATATCAGTTTAAATCGAGTGCATCCTGCGAGGGCTACACCAGCAGAAATAGAAAGAATTTCGCCCGCAGCCTGGGCATATTTGGGAGATGCAGTATACGAACTCTACGTTCGGAGTTCGTACTTAGTCCCACCCAAAAGATTGCAAGCTTATCACGAATTAGTGGTGGGGCAAGTACGAGCCGAAACTCAAGCGCGTCATTTGCGATCGCTCTCTC
The DNA here is from genome assembly GCF_036705485.1 of Microcoleus sp. AT9b-C3. Classification (NCBI taxonomy): domain Bacteria; kingdom Bacillati; phylum Cyanobacteriota; class Cyanophyceae; order Oscillatoriales; family Microcoleaceae; genus Microcoleus; species Microcoleus sp. AT9b-C3. The sequence continues at coordinate 8,601 of NZ_JAUBUR010000005.1, forward strand.
CTTACTTGAACAGTACAGAATTAGCAATTGTCAAGCGCGGCCGCAATGCCGCAGCGGGCCGTTCCAAGCGAGCAGATCCAGAGATATACCAACAAGCCAGCAGCTTAGAAACCTTGGTCGGATATTTGTATCTTACCGATCCCGAAAGATTGACTGAACTTCTGGCACTTTTAGATCTTGAGATTTAAAGGATTTAGCAGTTAAGAGTTGGGCATGGGGAGGGATTAATTAACCATCCTTGCACGGCTAACATAAAACCGCAAAAATCTCGATCGGCAAAACAGGATTTATCAGTTATTAACTAGCAATTAGAACACAGCAAAATCCTTGCTCCCTCGCTAGACAATCTAAAATCTCAAAGCCCCAAGATTGCTCCCTCAATCAAGAATCTCACATCTACAATCTACAACCGATTAGCCTTCAGCTAAAACGTTTTGACCAAAAGAAACCAATGAGAAAATTTACCAGACCAAACTCCTCGCGATCGAATTCCGACAGCAAGCCATTCAAAAGCGAAGGCCGCCGTCAGGACTCACAACCATCCTCTCCCCGCTTTGAACGCAAGCCCCGTCCCGACACTCGCCCAGGAGACGCGCCTCAAAAGCGATCGACCTTCGCCCCGCAATCACGAGAAATGCCCGTGAGAGCAATTTTCAAACGCAGAGTCGATTCCGACAGCCAACCATCCCTTCGCAGAAATAATACTTTCCAAGACAGAGACAGCAGCCCGCAGGAATCTAGTGGAAATTATTACCACGACAGAGACAGAGACAGAGACAGCAGCCCGCAGCCGGCACGCAACAACTTCCGAGACAGAGACAGAGATAGCAGCCCGCAGCCTGCCCGCAACAATTTCCGAGACAGAGACAGAGACAGAGATAGCAGCCCGCAGCCTGCCCGCAATAATTTTCGAGACAGAGACAGAGACAGAGACAGCAGACCGCAGGAATCCAGAGGCAATTATTACAAAGACAGAGACAAAGACAATAGCCCGCAGGAATTCCGGGGCAACCATTTCAGAGACAGAGACAAAGACAGAGACACTCGCCCTGTTGACAGTGCCTCAAATACAGTCGTGCAACCAGACGCAGACACAGACGACATGATTTACGGCCGCCATGCAGTGCAAGCCGCTTTAGAAACAAACCAAGTCCTCAACCGGATCTGGGTTGTCCCCCACCTGCGCTACGATCCCCGCTTTCATAGCTTGCTAACCGAAGCCAAAGCCAACGGCAGCATCATTGACGAAGTTGACGATTTGCGCCTCGACTACATCACCCGCAAAGCAAACCACCAAGGCGTAGCCGCTCAAGTATCAGCTTACGAATACCTGGATTTGAGCGAACTGATCGCGAAGGCTAAGTCTGCTTGCCAAGATCCAGTAATTGTGGTAGCAGAAGGACTCAACGACCCGCACAATCTAGGGGCGATTATTCGCACCGCAGAAGCATTGGGATCTCAGGGCATGGTGATTCCGCAGCGGCGGGCTGTTGGGATTACCTCGGCAGTAAGAAAAGTGGCAGCAGGGGCATTGGAAAGCCTGCCCGTGGCGAGGGTTGTCAATCTTAACCGGGCGCTGGAAGAACTCAAAGAGGCTGGATTCTGGATTTATGGCACTGCAGCAGGCGTCGCTCAATCTATAGAGACAGTTAAGTTCTCCGGGCCCACTGTTTTAGTGGTGGGTGGTGAAGCTGACGGTTTGAGCCTTTTGATACAGCGCGGATGTGACGGATTAGTTTCAATTCCTTTAAGGGGTAATACTCCTAGCCTTAATGTCTCGGTAGCAACGGGGATGGCTTTATACGAAATTTACCGCCAGCGTGGGCCCAAAAAGTTTCACGTACACGGATCGTAAAGGTGCTTGAAAAAAAGAGCACAACAGAGTAGCTTATTGTGAATGCCGCCCAGAATGGAGCAGCATCACACATTGAACAAGTAAGGATAGCCGATCGACTGTCGTTACTTGTTTAGGCGAAAGTAGAAGGGGCCTTGCCCCTAGGTTCAAACAGGAATTCGACACCCATCTATTTAAATATCACCTTTAAATAGTTTTGGATCGGTTCTTGGCAGCAGTTAGCCACGTGTAAATAACAAAAGCCTAGGCGTGTTCGCAGCACCCTGAAAACACCGTCAAATACATTAGAAAAGCAGATGAAAGAATTCTTGATTAGCTTGCTCAACTTTTTCGGATTGGCTTGGTGGGTTGAAGTTAAAACTTCAGCGCCGAGGTGCATTTACTATTTTGGCCCGTTCTTAACTGATGGAGAGGCGGAAGCTGCAAAAGCAGGATATGTAGAAGACATAGAAAATGAAGGGGCAGAAGGTGTTAGTGTTTCGATTCACCGCTGCAAACCAATTACTTTAACTGTTGCAGAAGATTTGGGAAAGCTTGGTGATGGAGGGCTCTGGCCGGTTTTGAGCGGTCAGTAGAAGCAGGGGGAATTTTGAGTTTTGAGAGGGTTACGCTTCCCTCGCAACGCTGTGCGGTTTTGAGTTGTGAGTTATATAACTTCAAAACTCTTGAGTGTTTCGTGATAAATTGCTTGTGACAAACTCAAAACTCAACACTCGCAATTGCCAACTGCTTCGGGGTGACTCTCAATCCAGCAATCAATGTCTGCGAGTACCCGATCGGGAATTTCCCAAGGGAACAAATGGGCTGTATTGGGATAGCACTGCCACTGACAATTGTGGAGGTGGCGGGCTGTTTCTAAACTTGATGCGGAGGTTATGTGCCGATCGGCCTCTCCGGCCAACACCAAGCTGGGACATTGAATGTCGCCCAGGTGGATCAGTCGATCGTATCCAGCCCTCAGAGCGGTATTTAACGCCTTGGTAGCTGTGTTGGAAGTCTTGAGGTAGGCGGGGGTACCTGCCTGTGCTAAGTAGCGGTAAGGGGTGGCGTTATGCTGCTGTATCAAGTAGCGAAAGAGCGATCGCCTAGCAAAAGTATCAATATTCCACTGCCAACCGGGTATCGCCCAATTGATAATTCCGGCTAAACCAGTGTAAAGGTTATCTTGCCAAGAGATGGGAGGGTGACTTCCTCGTGGTTTGGCTGCGGATGCAAGGAGAATCAAACCGGTGACTCGCTGGGGATATTTCATTGCTAATTCCAGGGCTAAAATCCCTCCCAAAGACCATCCAATCACCAAACACCGATCGACTCCTAATCTGTCTAATAGTGCTTCTAAATCGACCAGATGATCGGTCATTTCAAAGAAAGTTGAGGTACGGCTGTTGCCGTAGCCGCGCAAGTCAGGGGCGATCGTCTGGAAGCGTTTTGATAAGTGTTCTGTAAATACCGACATACAATCGCCGGAACCTGGATGGCCGTGCAAGCAGAGAATCGGAAACCCTTTGCCTTTGACGGAAACACTGAGTTTTTGATGCGGCATTTTTTAACTGTTTGGGCGGTGCGTTTTCCCCGCTATAAATTGTATATTCCAGCGATTAAAAGCTGGGGTTTCGGACAATGTAATCGGCAATTTTAGAAATAGACTGGCGCATTTGTAGCTCGCCGCTGCTGCTGTCAATCACAGTAATCACATAGGCCTCGTCGTCAACGCTCATCGCTAAAGTTGTGCCGAGTACCCGAGAATTTTGGCCTGTTTTTTCGCCCAACCACTGAGCTTTAGTTCCTTCCAAGGCGGCAAATCCCAGAGCGTGATCGTACTGGCGGTTGAGAGTTTCTATTAACAGTTTAGCACCGGGTGTTTCGCCGTTATAAATTTGCACCATCATTTCGGTGAGTTCGTTAGCAGTCAGGCGGTTGCGACCAGAACCGGGGTTGGAGGGCATAATTCTTTCCCCCATCAACTTGAAGTTGACGCGGGTGACTTCGTAACCACTATTATCTAAATATTGATTGATGTAATCCGATCCCAAATAATCGATTAGTTGATTGGTGGCGATATTGCTGCTGCGATAGATCATTTCTTCTAACAGTAGCTGTAGCGGGTAATTGCGATTGGACCTAATCTTTGCCGATGCGTCTTCGGTGAAATTACCGCGACTGACTAATACTTCCTGGTTCAGACTAATTTTTTCTTTTTCGACTTTTTGCATCAGGGCAACAGCAATCGGCAATTTAATTAAGCTGGCCGGACTGGCAGGAGGCACATCGCCCCGGAGGTTTACGCACTCTCTAGAAAGGTTGCAAACACCGATCGAAGCTTGAGCCGACAAACCGCTTTCCCGGGCAAGCGCACCCAAAAAATCAGATTTTGCTTGCTGCACTTGAAAGGTTGCTGCTGTTAAATTTTCCCGGTATTCTTGAGTTTTTGAGGCGGTGAGCGAAGCTAAAAAGGAATTTTGAGGAACTTCCTGCAAGTTGTTGAGAGCCTGATGCCAGAAAAATTGAGTTTGCTGCGAAGATGCGATCGACTTATTTTGCTGCCGTTGAGTTTCTACGGCTCGGTTGGCTAAACGGACTGCTTGCTGTAAGTCGTCCTTAGCTCTCTGTTCTACTAATATTTGAGCTTCCACCGCTTGCAACTGCTGTAGCAGTTGTTCTTGAGGATTGGCGGCAACGGGAACTAAGCGCGAGAGCAGGGTTGGTTCTGGGGAGGGAGATGAGGGTTGTTCTAATTCGGCGATCAGCCCATCGCGAATTTTGTAGAGTTCGTCTAGGGAACGCGGGTTTGATGATTGAGAGAATGAACTTGCGATGGTTAACATCTGAACCAGTCCGATGCCGGCTACTACTGCCGCCATCTTGTTGGCGATCGACAAAAAACACCTTATATCTCGCATATTTAACATCCTCAACACCACCACATTCAATATAAGCAGCTATTGTTACATCAGTCAAACTATTTTAGATTTTAGATTTTAGATTTTAGATTTCACATTGTAGATTGCAGAACAAATCTACAATCTACAATGTGAAATCCGAAAGTTAGATTGCAGCAAAATAATCAAAATAAAGGGAGCGATCGCACCAAAGCAATCAACCCCCTTTAAATATGGCGAACTATCTACTTTTTGCGCCGCCGTCGCCAGTCAGCACCCAACCGCTTGAGGTAATCCCAGCCGCGTTGGGGCCAGACATGATCGCTACCGATTTTTTCGGCAATCCAGCGAGCAACTTTGGGGCCTGTCCAGTCTCCGCCGTCGGGGGCAGGGCCTTGCAGCGCTTGTCGCAGTTCTTCTTGCTGTTCAGGATTCAGCAAGGATTTCGCAGGAGGGGGCTGGCGGTCTCCGCTGCGGTTCCTGACAGAGTTAGGCCCTTCTCGGTTGTAGCGCTGGACAATTTCTTTGGCATAGTCGTAGTTGAGGCCTACGACTTGGGCTGCTTGTTTGATAGTCCAATTTCTGGAAACTAACAGCAGCAAGTGCCAGCGGCGCGACTCTGTGGTGTTTTGTGCCTGCCGGTAGCGAATTTTGAGTTCCTCTGCCGTCAGGTGGGATTCTAAGTGAGCTTTAGGTGGCATTCCTCCAACGGGGCATCGGGAACTTCTTACCATATATCTTTGGTTTTGGGGATAATTCCGGATGAAATTATTTTCCTGGGGATCGTGGTGGCAAATAAGTAGCTTTTTTTACCCCCGATGCACGCAGCTAGTCGCACTTGAGGAAGTACTGCTGTTGTTTTGCAGGTGCGCGCCACAGGAGAGCTCGGCGTGGCGGTGAGCGTTTCGAGCTTTTTTGTGAACCCCAGATTTCTGACAGGCTTTTTGACCTCTGGCACAATGGGCGTGTATCGGAAAAGGTCGATCGCTATTTTCTTCGATCGCCCAGCCGCCATTAATTCACTCCGATGAGTGATAACTTTCAGTAATTTTTGACTAAAAAAGTGTTCTTCACAATCTGACCCTAATTATTAGGGTATGTGCCGCCCTAATCTAATATTAGATTATCATAATTTTCTAGTTTCAGTTCCTTATATTCTAGACTTTAAGACCAAATTAATTGCCTAAAAACTCAGCTTTGTATCCTCCAAAATCTGCCTTTAAAAAAATATTTAACAAATCTGGTTATATCTGGGAAAGGATTTTTTTAGTTAGGTTTGAATATTCCCCGAAATAAAGCAGTTAAGACAGGAATGAGTTTATTTTTTATGCCATCTTTTCATACCATAAATCCTGGGTTGCGTTGCAGAGAAGCTGGGCTCTAATATTTTATAATTTAGATTACAGAATTGGGAACGAGCGAAAGTATCCATATACAAGCCCCCGGATTCATTCCGAAAGCAGACTGAGGACCGGTGAAATAAAAAACCTGTATCCGATGAAACTTGCCCCCCGAATTTATCCGTGGAGTCAATGCTTCAATTCTAAAATCTAAAATCTAAAATCTAAAATCTAAAATCGATTGACTGATTTCCTAATGATTGTGATATTGCATACACATTCTTGGAGGCCGAACCTAATTATGTAGGGATCGTATTGCACACCTTACCCCTTACTCATGTAAATCTCGCATCAAACCACTTTTTGCATCAGTCGTGATACAGTTGCATGCTTGGTTTGTTAAAAGATTAGGTAAAAAACTCGATCGCTATTTTGTGTCCGGTGGGATTTGGGGAATTTAATCTATTGTATATAAAATGACCGATCGCGCGTTAGCGGAACCCTCTTCGAGGCTCGAACTTTCGCCACAAAAATAGCCGACTTTGCCTTCGGGCTGTAAGCAGGTACAATTGCCAGTTATATTAACTGTATTGTCTCAAAGTAGAAATAATAAAGGTACGAGCATGGCATCCATCCGCGAGTTGCACCGACAACTGGTCAATAAAGAACGCTCTGCTGTGGAAATTACTCAAGAAGCATTAGACCGAATTACCCAGCTAGAGCCGAAGTTGAAAAGCTTTCTGTGCGTGACGGCAGACAGCGCATTGGCGCAGGCCCATAAAGTGGATGCCCAAATCGCAGCCGGAGAGCAAATTGGCCTGTTGGCCGGCATCCCGATCGCCGTTAAAGATAATATGTGTACCGAGGGCGTTCCCACAACCTGCGCCTCTCGGATTTTGGAGAATTTTGTGCCTCCCTACGATGCAACCGTCGTCTCGAAACTCCAAGCAGCCGGTGCGGTGATTGTGGGTAAGGCAAATATGGACGAGTTTGCAATGGGGAGCTCGACAGAAACTTCTGCCTATCAAGTTACCGCGAATCCTTGGGACTTGGAGCGCGTGCCCGGAGGGTCTTCTGGCGGTTCGGCCGCAGCAGTGGCCGCCGGAGAATGCGTCGTGAGTTTGGGTTCGGATACAGGGGGCTCGATCCGCCAACCTGCTGCTTTTTGCGGGTTGGTGGGGCTGAAACCGACTTATGGGTTGGTTTCTCGCTACGGTTTGGTCGCCTATGCTTCTTCTCTCGATCAAATCGGGCCCTTTGGCCGGACTGTTGAGGATACAGCGATTTTGTTGGGGGCGATCGCCGGTTACGATCCGAGAGATTCCACGAGTCTTAATGTCCCAATTCCTGACTACGCTCAAGCTTTAAGACCCAGTTTGCGACCGAAGGGTCAGATTAGAATTGGTGTAATTAAAGAAACTTTTGGTGTAGGGCTGGACTCGGGGGTTAAAGACGCTGTTACTAAGGCGATCGAGCAATTTCAACAATTGGGCGCAGAAATTCAAGTCATTTCTTGTCCCCGGTTCCGCTACGGTTTGCCCACTTACTACATCATTGCTCCCTCGGAAGCTTCGGCAAATTTGGCGCGATATGATGGAGTGAAGTACGGTTTCCGATCTCCAGACTCCGATAATCTTTTGGATATGTATGCCAAAACCCGCTCTCAAGGGTTCGGTGCGGAAGTTAAACGCCGGATTGCGATCGGCACTTACGTATTGTCGGCTGGATATTACGATGCCTATTATCTAAAAGCTCAAAAAGTTCGGACTTTGATTAAAGAAGACTTTGAAAAAGCTTTTTCTCAAGTTGATGTTTTAGTCTGTCCCACTGCTCCTACTACCGCATTTAAGGCAGGCGAAAAATTCAATGACCCCCTGAGTATGTATTTGTCAGATTTGATGACTATTCCCGTGAATCTTGCTGGTTTGCCAGCTTTGAGTTTGCCCTGCGGATTTGATGATAAAGGACTGCCCGTGGGTATACAACTGATTAGTAATGTTTTGCAAGAATCTCGGTTGTTTCAAGTGGCTCACGCTTACGAACAGTCTACGAATTGGCACTTACACCACCCGGAATTGCATTAATTTTTGAAAATCGGCGGAATGCTGCGGCGGAAGTTAGTAATCGATCTTGGCTAATTGTCTGAATTAATTATTTGCCATTAGCTTTTGAGCGATCTCTACTTTCCCGCGTGCTCTATCTATGAACAATTTGCTAGTATTCCTTTTGTCTAAATCGCTAATAGCTTTTGGGATAGTTTTTGCCGTTGCTTATTCTGCTGCTTGTGTATTCCTATTTGTAGCGCAAGGTAAGTTTATCTTTTTTCCTGCGCGGGCGATCGAAACTACGCCAGATGATTTTCAGTTGAAATATCAAGATGTCTGGCTGCCAATTCCAACTAAAACAGGCGCGGTGGACAGCGTGCACGGGTGGTGGATTCCTGCCTCGGAAAATCCCCCCAGCCCCCCCAAAGCTTGGGGGGGAGCAAGAAAGGGGGAGGCTGTTCCCTCTGTTAACGCCGGAGACTTGGATACCTCCCCCAGCCCCCCCTTGCCAAGGGGGGGAGCTAGAGGAGTCGGAACGTCCCCCCAAAGTGAGAGACGGGCAGTCGCTGCGGTTCCCCCCATTAACAAGGGCTTAGGGGGGGTAGTTTTGTACCTGCACGGCAATGCTTCAAATGTGGGAGCAAATGTCGAACACGCTTATCGATTTCATCGATTAGGTTTTTCGGTATTTGTGATGGATTATCGCGGTTATGGAAAAAGCCAGGGCGATTTTCCGAGTGAATCTCAGGTTTATGAGGATGCTCAATTTGCTTGGGATTATTTGGTGAAACAGCGGGGGATTAACCCGAATCAAATTTATCTCTACGGTCATTCTTTGGGAGGGGCGATCGCGATCGATCTAGCCGTGCGTCACCCGGAGGCTGCGGGGTTGATTGTAGAAGGCTCTTTTACTTCGACGCGGGCGATGGTGAATTTCCAAAAAGGGCTGTTTTGGATGTTTCCGATCGATTTTTTGCTGACACAGCGGTTTGATTCTCTTTCAAAAGTCGATCGCCTGCAAATGCCCGTACTCTTTATTCACGGGACTGCTGACCATGTAGTTCCAGTGGAAATGAGCAAAAAACTGTTTGAGGCAGCACCTGAGTCCAAACAGTTGTACATAGTTCCTGATGGAGGTCACACTAATGTAGCCGAGATCGGGGGCGCAGAATATCTGCAAATACTGAGCAAATTTTTAGGTTCTTCAAAGTAGATAAAAGCTATCGGCGGTAACAGGTTAAGTTTGATATCTGTACCGCCTAATCGCACTTCTAACAGTACATATTAAACAGAGTAGTGATGGCGATGATACTGCTTAGTAGAACCTTAATACATTCAGCCACCAGTCATTCAAAGCATAGCAGTAATTACAGTAATTGTTCGTGCTGATCGCGGGTTCTTTCTTAACTTCGCAGCCTCGCCGAGAGGTTTTTTGATCGGGCATCCGGGCTCCACAGAGATTAGCATCGGTGAGATTAGCTTTGTTCAATCTCGCATCCCTCAAGTCTGCCAATCTAAGGTCGGCACCAGCGAGATTTGCACCACTTAAATCGGCTTCTTGGAGGTCTGCCCCGGTGAGATTTGCACCGCTTAAATCGGCCTTTCTCAGGTCGGTTCTATTTAGTTTGGCGGCGCTCAAATTACTGCATTTTAAGTTAGCCAACTGGAGGGATGCGCCTCGAAGAAAACTCTCGCTGAGGTTAGCATTTTCTAAGTTAGCTCCCCTGATATCGGCCCTGCTCATGTCGGCTTTGCTGAGGTCGGCGTCGGCCAAAAAGGCGTTTCTCATGTTGGCGTGGTTTAAATTAGCTTCCATTAAGTCAGCCGCAGTCAAGTCGGCATCAACTAAGTCAGCCCTGCTGAGAGTGGCGCGGCTCAAGGAAGCGCCAAACAAATCTGCACGGCTCAAGGAAGCGCCAAATAAGTCGCATCCGGGACATCCTCTGGTTTCTAGCAGTCGCTTGACTAGAGACAGATTTTGAGCTTGTAAGGGAAGTGCGGCGCAAAATGGGAGTAGCATTATCGCTGCAGTCAGAATTTTCAGTTGGATTTTGGTCATAGTCTGGGTAAGTCCTGTAACTGCCTTTCATCACCGATTTGTCTGCTGGACTTACGCGCGCGGGCCCAAAAACCCGGTTTCCTCGTTAATTCCTCGCTGCCAAACCCAATATTCTAAGCAGAAACAAAGTTGTTTGAGTAAGTCCTAGTCTAGTGGATGGACGCGACTCGACGGTGTAAGGTTCGTAGGCGTAAGCCGGGGCGTAGCCATCGCCCTCACGGATATTACTTAGGCCTTGGGGATGAAAGCGCGCACCTCAAGGCTTCTTTGCAGCGAGCGACCAACGGCCGGATGCCCTGAATACCAGGGATTCGGGAGCTTGCGACGGCTGGAACAAGTGGCTGACTCCGACAGCGGATCAGTATTTGTAATCGATGTAGTTGGATTTAGCTGCACAGGGCGATCGTTGTCCGTACAGGGGATAGGTAAATAAGCCAATTGGCTTAGACTCTTAAGACATATTGCTGATGCGCTGCTTTCTATAAAAAAGATAGCATTTTTGTGTGATCCCCGAAATAATACCGAGCCAGCAAGTATAAAAAAAATACCACGTGTCTCGGCGGGTGGGAACATTGGGTACAGCTAATACTTTCAGACGAGGAAAATAGATGTCTAACAGCATAGATCGACTTGCAGAAGGCGGCAGGGGGATCAAACTCATGTGGCAGATTGCAGACGAGCTCAGTTACACCCGGACTCTCGACAATCGAAATTGTTTGTCGCTGAGCAAAACTTACGAAGTAGAAAATCGCGATCGCTCCCAAAATATAAAAAAAGCTAGCATTTTAGATGGGTTAATGAATTTATTAAACACCTGGGATTGGCAGACTGAAAAACAGCAGGAAGAAGAGCTGCATGAAACTTGTATTCAACATATTAGCCTGCAAGTCAACACAGATGTCAATGCTTTAACCCAAGTTTTGTTGTGGTTTGAGCAGTTGAAAGATTTATCGCTCCCCAATGAGGTTTGGTGGAAGTTTCAATTGGGGTTGGCTGAAGGTTTCACTAATGCAGTTCGCCACGCTCACAAAAATCTACCCGTAGAAACTCCTGTTCAACTGGAAATTAGGGTATTTAAGGGACGGTTGGAACTCAAAGTTTGGGATTGTGGCCCGTGTTTTGATTTTGATGCTAAGCTGAAGGAAATTCTGGCAGCCGATAGAAATAACGGCTTGAATTTAGAGGTTGTGAACGATACTTGCTTAATGCCTAGCAGACAGAAAACTTTGGAACAGTCTCTATTTCTAATTGCTGGGTAGCTTTGGAGTGAGGGACAATTAACACACTGGCACGGTGAAAAATGTGTTATGGTAAAAACGGTGTTAGGGAAAAAGTTACGGGTTTTGTCTCCGCGTGGGTGAGGGGTTTTGAATACTGCAAACCTGCTGTGGCTTGGGTTAAAAGCTATGGTCTTGGGTGACTCTATAGCGGTTCGATAGAAACGGGTGGATCTGTCTAATTAAATATTAAAAACTAAACATTAAAAGTTAAAAAATATTCACACTAATTTTTGACTTTTTAACTTATCATAGTATCTGGTCGCTCACCAATTACTAATGATTTCCAAAGAAACTTTATTTGTTCTGTCTCTATTTCCCTACTTGGGATTTCTCTGGTTTTTGACTCGCTCGGGAAAAACACCCCGTTTAGCTCTGATGGGATTTTACGGCACTCTCGTTTTTGTGGCTGTGACTATTCCTGCCGCAATTTACGCAAAAGTTGCCTACAACGAGTCACTAGCAAATGTCGATTGGCTGCACGGTTCTGCAGAACTCTTCTTAACAATTGCCAATATTTTATTAGTTTTAGGCTTTAGAGAAGCGGTGATTAAAGCCAAAGCATCCTCACAGAAGGGCGGCGAGGAGCCAGAGTGTCTTTTAGACGCGGGAGAATAGGCGGGATCATCTCAATTTTGTATTTGCTCTCCGCATAAATGCTCCAGAATAGCCGTAGTTAACAGTTAACAGTTAACATACCAGTTTGCGATCCGCCAACCTGCAAAATTTTAGGAAAGCATTAGAATATATGGAAACTCACATCAAGCACTTCTAGTGTCCTCACCTTGGTTTCTTGCCACGGGCTCAACTTGAGAACCGAGATTTTGGGTTAAGAAAGCGAGTTTCTCAGGTATTGTCGAGAATGGTGCTCTGGGCGTGAGTGGAAACAGACTGCCATGTTGCTAAGTTTAGCTGTGGTGGGAATCTCCAGGCAGGAAAAAAGATGAGCTATTGCCTCAATCCCCATTGCCAAAAGCCGCAGAATGCTGACTCAACCAATTTTTGTCTGGCGTGCGGCTCTAAATTGCTACTGAAAGAGCGTTACCGCGCAATTCAACCTATCGGTGAAGGAACATTTGGCAGAACTTTTTTAGCTGTCGATGAAGATAGGTTGAAAACTCCCTGCGCCATCAAACAATTTTTCCCCCAAGTTCAAGAAAAAGCTGAATTAGAAAAGGCAACTGCACTGTTCAAACAAGAAGCTCACCGGTTGCACGAACTCGGAGAGCACCCGCAGATTCCAAGTTTGCTGGCTTCTTTTGAACAAGCCAAACGTCTGTATCTTGTGGAAGAGTTAATCGAGGGAAATAATTTGTTTCAGGAGTTGCAGCAGCGGGGAGCTTTTAGCGAGGAACAGATTTGGGAATTGTTGATCAATTTGTTGCCTGTTTTGCAATTTGTTCACGAACAGCAGGTGATTCATCGGGATATTAAGCCGGAAAATATTGTGCGGAGAACTCCCCAAACCTTGTGGGCGGCGGCGGGATACAGCACCTCAACTCCTGGTAAAGGAAAAGGAGGGGCTTCTTTACCTCAATCTTCTGGTGGCATGAAAGGGATAATTGTCGCTGAATCTCCTGCTGTACAGGGGAAGGCCAGGGGGGGTCAGTTTGTGCTAGTTGATTTTGGAGTTGCTAAGCACATTACCGGCCTTTCGGAGGCGCAAACTGGAACGATAACTGGAACTGCTGGCTATGCGCCAATCGAACAAATTCGCAGCGGCAAGGCCTATCCAGCGAGCGACCTTTACAGTTTGGGCGTTACCTGCATTCACCTGCTAACTGGGGCGGTATTGAAGGATTTGTTCGATGCTTTGGAATGCAAATGGATTTGGCGATCGCACTTGGCGCAAAAAGGCATAAAAGTCAGCTCAAAATTAGCAACTATTTTGAATAAATTACTCAAAGATTCGGTAAAAGATCGATATCAATCTGCTGGTGAAGTGCTGCAAGACTTAGTAAAATTTGGGCAATATCCTCGCTCTCAAATCTCTTATAATTATCGAACCAAAATCGCTATTAATTCGCCAGTAACTAACTCGGAGCCAAATACAGCAACCGCCGTCTCGGCCGCGCCGCCCCAGAATATTTATGTTGTGCCATCCGCTGGCAATCCGAGATTATTGTCGTCTAATAACTGGCGGTGCGATCGCATTATCCAAGGTCATTCAGCCCCGGTTAATGCTGTGGTTATTAATCCTCAAGGTAATATTCTCGCGAGCGCCAGCGACGATAAAACAATTAAGCTGTGGAACCTGCAAACAGGTGAATTCATCCATACTTTTTTCGGCCATTCCGCAACGGTTGATGCTGTGGCAATCAGCCCAGACGGGAGAATGCTAGTTAGCGGCAGTTTTGACAGAAAAGTTATTGAGTGGAAGCTGGATAAAAAGGCGATGATTCGCGAATTTTATAGCGATTTTGGTTCGCCGTACAGTCACCGCTACGGCTCCGTGTACTCGGTGGCTTTTAGTTGCGACTCTGGAGCGATTGCGAGTGCCAGTGGCGACAAGAGTATTAAATTGTGGAACCAGCGCAACGGAGAATTGGTTCAAAAACTTTCGGGACATTCGGACAAGGTTTTATCTGTTAGTTTTCGCCCTCAAAGTATGATGCTTGCCAGCGGCAGTGCTGACACAACTATCAAGATGTGGCTTGTAGGTATTGGGGAGAGTATACGGACTTTTGTCGGTCATTCAGATTGGGTTTATGCGATCGCATTTAGTCAAGATGGAAAGACGATTGTCAGTGGAAGTGCCGACACTACTGTTAAATTGTGGAATGCCGATACAGGGGAATTGATTAATACTTTGAGGGGGCATTCAGATGCGGTGATTTCGGTGGCGATTAGTCCAGATCGGGAAACTATCGCTAGCGGCAGTCGGGACGGTACGGTTAAACTTTGGAATCTGGAAACAGGAGAATGTTTGTGCTCTCTTGCTGGGTGCAATCCGGTGGCTTTTAGTCCTGACGGTCAAACTTTAGTCACCGGTGGCGATGGTGGCGAAGTGTTAATTTGGCGGGCGTCTGTTTAGTTGGGCGAGATAAGTGACATACTTGTTAAGGCGATCGGTTTTAGTGTCAAGTAAGCGACTGGCCCAAGAATGTACATTAAGTTGCGATCGCATTTCTCGAAATACCGCAGCATCCCCGCGATTGTGTAGAGGAAAAACCCAAGCATCAAATCCAGCCGACTTGAGACGGCTAACAGTTCCCTCGCCATCTTGCACCCACAATTGAGGGTTAATCCGAAGGGGTTGACAGGAATATTCACCGACAACAATTCCGCCCACCGAAACGCTAGCACCTTCTCCACGATTGGAAAGTTCTTGCAAAATAGCTTTGAGGGAATTGAGTTTTTTGCCGTCTTGTACTTGCTGCGGTGTCAGCTTGACAATCACCATTTCTAAAACTTCGACAGGTTTTGTCGATCGTACAGTGTTGACTGGTTCCGCCGGCCAATCGTTATTTATTTCCGGTTCCTCATTCTCGATTTCCTCTTCAACCTGTACTGTTTCAACCGGCTTTGCAGTGTCTACAATTATCTGAATTTCCTCCCCATCTTTCTCAATTTTTCCACTAATATGTAAGATCGCATTCTCTACAATGTAAGGCTTCACTTGTTCGTAAGCCTTGGGGAACACCACAGCTTTTATTTGAGCTGTTAAATCTTCTAATTGCAAAATTGCCATCGAATCGCCTTTTTTGGTCACTACCATTTTGATAGCGCTGAGCATGACAATAACTGATACTTTCCCTTTTTTATCTGCTAACTGTTCGAGAGTCACAACATCGGGGTCTTCGTTTACTTGCATGAGAAACTTTAGGGGATGTTCTGACACATAAAAGCCCAGCAATTCTTTTTCTAAACGCAATTTCTCCTGTTGGTCAAAATCTTTTACCAATTTAGATTTAGGTGCAGACTCATAGGTATTGACCGACTTACCAAAGCTATTCGCACCTAACAAATCAAAGAGATTACCTTGGCCGCTTTCTCGGTCTCTTTTTCGCTCTTGCGCCCATTTCATCACTCCTTCTAGGTCGTTTACTAATTGCTTGCGGTTGTTTTCAATTTTATCAAAAGCACCGCATTGAATTAATGCTTCTAGAGCGCGGCGGTTCACAGAATGGAGATTTACGCGATCGCACAAATCCGGCAGCGATTTAAACTGACCCCCTTCGTGCCTCGCTGCCAAAATATTTTCAATCGCCGCTTCTCCCACATTTTTAACAGCAGAAATTCCAAACAAAATTTTATCCTTTGCAGCTCCAGTCCTCTGTTTGGGAAGCGGTGTAAAAGTAAGTTCCGAGCTATTAATATCGGGCGGCTCAACCTCAATACCCAGCTTGAGACAATTGGCAATATATTTCTGTACTTTATCCTGATCGCCCCTGTTAGCAGTCAGCAGTGCAGCCATGTATTCTAGAGGATAATTAGCCTTTAAATAGGCAGTTTGATACGTGATATAGGCATAAGCCATTGAATGGGATTTATTAAAACAATATTCCGCGAATTGCAGCATCTGCGCAAACAGTTTATCAGCAATTCTTTGACTGACTCCATTCTTAGTTGCGCCGTCGATAAACGTTTCTTTTTGCTTCTGCATTTCATCAGCTTTCTTCTTGCCCATTGCACGCCGCAGCAAGTCAGCTTGCCCCAAAGAATAGCCCGCCAAATCTTGAGCCATCCGCATAATTTGCTCTTGAAAACAAAGCGTTCCGTAAGTCTCTTTTAAAATCGGCTCTAATAGCGGATGATCGTACTCAACTGTTTTACCGTGCTTGCAGTCAATAAACTGAGGAATCAAACCTGCATCCAGCGGGCCAGGTCGGTAAAGTGCCAAAATAGAAGAAATATCATCGAGACAGGAAGGTTTGAGTTTTTTCACTACATCCAGCATTCCAGAGGATTCTAACTGAAAAATACCTTCTAAATCTCCTCTTTCTAAAAGTCTATAAGTTTTATCTACATCATTTGGTAACTTTTTGATTCTGGCAAAAGCCTCTTGAGCTCTGCGCTCTATATCAGAAGGCAGCATTTCTGGATCGACTATTTGATTTTGGGTGTGCTTAATATAATCAACTGTTTTCTGGAGCGTTGTTAAATTTTTTAATCCCAAAAAGTCCATTTTCAGCAGCCCCAAAAATTCCAAATCTTCCATGAAATATTGGGTAATTACAGCACCCTCATTATTCTTTTGCAGCGGTACAATTTCATCCAACGGCTCTGAAGAAATTACTACACCTGCGGCGTGAACGCCATAGGTTTTGTTGGTTCCTTCAATGCGAATTGCCATGTCAATCCACTGACGAACTGGGACTTCTGTCCCTGTTTCTTCATTAATGCAAATTGTCTTTTCATAGTTTTCTTTAAATTCCTGTGCCGGTGTGTCAGCGGAAATCATCACTTTAAGTTTTTCCGGTTTTCCCCTGGAAACGGGAATTAATTTTGCCATTTCGTCGGCTTTTTTGTAGGGAATACCTAACACTCTGGCAACATCTTTCAAGACAGCTTTTGATGTCATTCTGTTGAAAGTAATAATTTGCGCTACGCGGTCGCTGCCATATTTTTCAGTAACGTATTTAATCATGTCGTCCCGCCTTTCTATGCAGAAGTCGCTATCAATATCAGGCATAGATTTGCGTTCGGGATTGAGAAATCTCTCGAATAGTAGTCCGTGGTGTACGGGGTCTATATTGGTGATTTTGAGGACGTAGGCAACTAGAGAGCCTGCGGCAGAACCACGTCCTGGGCCTACGGGAATATTGTTATCTCTAGCATATTTTATGTAGTCCCAAACTACTAAAAAGTATTCCGAAAAGCCCATCTGCTGAAGCATTTTCAGTTCGTATTCTAGTCTTTGTTTGTAGACGGGGGGGATTTCATTTCTGGTGCGGGCTTTGAGGCGTTCTAAGAGTCCCTGCCAGGATATTTCTTCTACATAAGTATCGGCTGTATGTTCGGGAGGGATTGGGATTGTGGGAATTCGAGCTTCTCCTGTCAGCTCGTATCTCGATACTTTATTTGCGACCTCTAGGGTATTTGCGATCGCCTCTTTGATTGTTTCATCATCCAAATGGTCTCGAAACAGTTGCGCCATCTCCTCCGCAGACTTAAGATACTCAGTGCCGCTGTAGCGCATCCGCTTGTCTTCTTCAATCAGTTTATTGGTATTAATGCACAGCAAAGCATCGTGTGCTTCTACGTCGTTGCAGGAAATATAGTGAGAATCATTGGTGGCAATTATTTTAATGTTGAGTTCGCGGGCAATTTTGACTATTTCAACATTAACAATCCGGTCTTCTTGGGAACCGTGGTCTTGAATTTCTATATAGTAATCTTCCCCAAATACTTCTTGATACTCTTTTGCAACTTTGCGGGCAGCATCTAACTTGCCTTGCAAAATCATTTGGGGAACTTCGCCGCCCAAACAAGCACTGGTAACAATTAAACCTTCGGAGTATTGTTTTAGCAGTTCTTTGTTGATGCAGGGTCGAGCAAAAATACCTTTTTCAGGCATTCCCTTTAAGTGGGAAATTGTGGTTAGCTTGACGAGGTTTTTATAACCTTGGGTATTTTTAGCTAAAACAACTTGATGGTATTTTCTTCTACCTCGAACTTTTACTTCTATGTCGCCGTTGACAACATACATTTCATTGCCAATAATTGGCTTAATATTTTTATTTCGGCAAACTTTGATTAGCTCGATCGCGCCGTACATCACCCCGTGGTCTGTAAGGGCGATCGCGGGCATCCCCAATTCCACCGCCCGTTCTGCGAGCTGCTGTAGCTGAGAAGCCCCATCTAGTAAGCTATAATCGCTGTGAATGTGCAAACCAACGAAGGACATAGGGATTTTAGATTTTAGATTTTAGATTTTAGATTCTACACTATCTGCGTGTCAAAGTGTAAAATAAACAAACAAACTTTTATGTTACTTTTGAGATAATTTTGGTAGGGGATACGATGCCGCAGCGCATCAGTTCGCCTCCGCCGTATTTGTTAACAATTATCAATTGTTGAGTTACGAGTTCCAGGTTAGGCGTTAAAATATTGAGTGCTATAGTTAAGCATTTACTGTTATTTTTTTTAAGTGCAAAACAAGGTAATTAAATGCTGCACAATTATAAACTAACTCTCGAAGAAATTCCGCCACTGGCTCAAACTATTGGCGAGCATTTTAGCAGTTTGCCTCAAGTTGTAGCGGTAGTTTTAGCAGGTTCTCGAACAACTATAGTTACGGATGAGTCGTCGGATTTTGATTTTTACGTGTATGTTGAAGAGGAAATTCCTGTTGACATACGGGAGGCGATAGCGAGACAATTTTCCGATCGCATCGCCATCAACAATCAATTTTGGGAACCCGGCGACGAGTGGATAAATATTAACACTGGCTGCGGTATAGATATTATGTACCGCAGGCCCGAATGGATCGAAGAAGAACTCGATCGCGTCCTGGTCAAACATCAAGCATCAGTAGGTTATTCAACCTGTTTTTGGTGGAACGTTCTCACCTCAGTATCATTGTATGACAGAGACGGTTGGTTTCAGCAATTTCAAGCCAAGGTCGATCGACCTTATCCCGAACAACTCCGTCAAGCCATAATTGCCAAAAATTATCCGATTTTGCGCCACCAGATTTTTTCATTTCGCCACCAGCTAGAATCCGCTGTTTTGCGCCGCGATTTAGTAAGCATTATCCATCGAACAGCCGCTTTTTTAGGCAGTTATTTTGATATTGTTTTTGCTATTAATTCTATACCTCATCCGGGCGAAAAGCGCCTGGTAGAAAGGGCAACAGCTTTGTGCTCAAAATTGCCTGAAAATTTGGATAGCCAAATTCACAGTCTAACTAATTCTATTTCGTTACCTGCGGGCGATCGCCAAATTTTACATTGTCTTGATGGACTGGTTGACAGTCTCGATCGCTTGTTAATTGAGGCAGGTTTAATTGCTACTAATTCGATCGCTAAGTAGGTAAGTGCAAAAAAAACCTAGTTCCATATCCTAGGGTTAGCAGTGTGCACCTCCCTAAAGAGCGATCGAACTTTTACAAACTTGCTTGTTGCAAATAACGCTCCAAGTCTTTCACTCGTTCTTGTGTCACCCTCGCTCTGCAATAACCGTAGGTAGAAGCAGCCAAAGTTCCACCTTCAAACTGCCCCATTTCATAATTGCAAGATTCATCTCTAAATTTGAGCCAACTACGCTGTGCTACTATCAATCTTTGCTTTTGTTTGCTGTTGAGTTTCGGCTGAAGTTGCTGATATACTTGATTAAGTTTTCTGTCGGCTGCCTGAAACTCTTGACTGGAACACACATTCTGATCCTGTGTAGTTTGAGGACTTTTGCAGTTAGGCTGTTGGGCGAGTTCCAAGGAAGTGTTGCTGGCTTGGCTGGGAAGTAAAAATCCGGCTGTTAACAACAGCGAACTCGCGCCTAATTTGACCCAAATAGTAATTTTTTTCAAAATATTTACCTCTTTTTCAATCTTTAATTTTCTCTGCTGGTTGAGCCGATCGCCAAATCCACCAAGCCGCCGCCCACAGAGTAAAATTGCCGATGAGAGTCATCGCCGCTTGCAGGGTAACGATCCATTCTAGGGCGGGAGAGTTGTCAAAATAGTGCCACGTACAGGCACACATAGCGCTGACAAGAGCGGGCAGCATTCCGGCGGAAAGGGCCCACCAAGCTCGGTTTTGAGTGACTTCGCCGTAAGTCCAAATTAACCAGATGGCGGCAATCCACTCGACGACGCTAGAGACGTGAATAATCCAGGTGGGAATTGACAAAGCGTGCATTTTTTGTATTGTGAACGAAGATGAAAGATTTATCGATCGGGACTTAGGCAATTGTCATATTAAAGTATGATGAGTCAGTCGATTTTAGATTTTAGATTTTAGATTTTAGATTTACTCCACAGATGAATCTTGGAGCTTGAGCTTTGGTCTAAAATTTTAGGAGCATCCACGACTTAAGTCGGGGCTTGTACCTGTTTTTGGGCTGGTCATACAATTTTAGATTAGCGATTTGAGATTTTGTTAGATTTGCGATTTGAGCTGACTGATGACGCAAAGCCTTGAAGCTTGCTGACAGTAGCATTTTTTTGGTAGTAGGATCAAATCTCAAATATCAAAAAAATCTAAAATCTAAAATCTAAAATCGTTAGATTCTCCATCACAAACAAAGAAAAGAGTAGAAATGCGAGCAATTTTGTGCGGCTATTACGGTAAAGGCAACGGCGGCGACGAGGCGCTGTTGGCATCGCTACTGCAAATGTTACCAGATGGCGTGACGCCGATCGTCCTGTCTGGCAATCCTGTCGAGACAAATAAGCGGTACGGGGTAGCTGCGCGCGATCGCATGAATGCGTTCCAAGTTCTCGAAGCACTCCGCACCTCCGACGCGCTAATTTGGGGTGGCGGTAGTTTAATCCAAGACGCTACTAGCATAGCGAGCCCTTTCTATTATGGGGGTTTGATGGGATTAGCGCAGCGGATGGGCTTAAAAACAGTTGCCTGGGCCCAGGGAATTGGGCCTTTGAAGCGCGAAATGACTCGCAAGTTATCTCAGCGCTGT
Organism: Microcoleus sp. AT9b-C3; assembly: GCF_036705485.1. Taxonomy (NCBI): domain Bacteria; kingdom Bacillati; phylum Cyanobacteriota; class Cyanophyceae; order Oscillatoriales; family Microcoleaceae; genus Microcoleus; species Microcoleus sp. AT9b-C3. The sequence continues at coordinate 29,635 of NZ_JAUBUR010000005.1, forward strand.
TTTGCTGGATGCACCGCCGTCAGCGTGCGGGATAAAGGCTCAGCTACTTTACTTGCAGATTGGCAAATTCCCTTTACTTTAGCGCCCGATCCCGTGTGGGCTTTGGAGAATTCTCCCGTGTCGGGTTTGTGGGATTTGCCAGCACCTAGAGTTGCTGTTTGTTTGCGTTCTCATTCTACACTAACTCCGGCGCGTTTGTCAATCTTAACTCAAGCTTTAGTTGACTTTCAAAAAGCAACTCGCACCTTAATTTTGCTGCTGCCTTTTCAAGCATCTCACGACTTAGAAATTGCGAAACATTTGCACGACGCCCTGCCGAAAACGAGCCGCATCCTCAGTTTAGACGATCCGAGAAAATTGAAAGGAGTGTTCCGGGGAGTCGAAATGGCGATCGGGATGCGCTACCACAGTTTAATTATGGCAGCATCGGAAGAATGCCGCTGTTTTGCCCTCAGCTACGATCCGAAAGTCAGCCAGTTAATGGAAGAGCTAGAAATGCCGGGATACTTATTATCAGAATTGCCAGACGATCCTTATTTAATCAGCAAAACCTGGATCGAACACTATGCTAACGGCGACGCCTTATCGTCAGACAGGATAAAATTTATTGTAGGGCGATCGCTCTTTCACCGCGAAGTATTGCAAACTGCACTCCAGTAATCTCATTTAGAGGTGAAATACAATGACAATCAGTACAGCCGACTTAAAAATTACCTGGAAAAAATTGCCAGACGACTTCCTTTTAGACGAGGAACCTGTGGAATATATCGACCAACCCTTGCTCGCTGCAGCCTTGCGGGAAATCTTAGAAATCGCAGGGCTAATTGTAACAGGAATATTAGTTGCCCCAAACATGGGAATTTGTGCGACAGTAGACAGCAAGCTAGTTATCAAAGCTCCAGATTGGTTTTATGCCCGCAACGTCCAGCCGCTTTCTAGTCAAGAAATTCGCCGCAGTTACACTCCCAACTTAGAAGGGGAAATTCCGGCGCTCGTGATGGAATTTTTATCAGCTAGTCCCAACGATGAATATTCTAGTAAACAAACTTATCCCCCCGGCAAATGGTTTTTTTACGAGCAAGTATTGCGAGTACCAATATATGCTATTTTTGAACCAGCCAGTGGATTCCTAGAAATATACCAGTTGGATTCATCAGGCAAGTATCAAGTACAACAACCAGATTTAAATGGTCATTCTTGGATTGCAGGAGTGGGGTTATTTCTGGGGGTTTGGCAGGGAACAAAAGCTGAAAGAACCGGATATTGGTTGCGCTGGTGGGATGAGAGCGGAGAAATGTTATTGTGGGGAGCAGAGATGGTACAAAGGGAACGGCAGCAAAGGGATATCGCTCAACAGCAAGCCGAACAAGAACGAGAACGATCGGAAAGATTAGCCGCCCAATTAAGAGCAGCAGGCATTGAACCAGAAGCCTAATGCAATAATGAGCAGTTTAAAATTGTCTTTCTACAATTTAAGATGGCTCATTAATTAAAAAGTATTGAACAACATCGCAAAAATCAATATTTATCTGCGTTAATCCACGTTAATCTGCCTTCATCAGCGGTTAAAAATTACATTCAGGAGACAGCAAAATTGGCAAGAGTAAGAGTGCGGGAACACGTCAATCCCCTATCAATTAGATATCAAGCATCTGCAAGTCCCCCGGATTGGACTAAAATCTATGCCGACTTAAATTTACCGCTGCATTTAGATATCGGCTGCGGCAGAGGAAGGTTTTTGTGGCACATGGCGCAAATCCAAACTGACTGGAACTTTCTCGGATTAGAAATTCGGGAACCACTGGTAGAGGAGGCGAATCTTTGGCGGGACGAAAAAGGCTTGACTAATTTGCACTATTTGTTTTGCAATGCGAATAGTTCCCTAAAGCCAATTTTAGAAACTTTACCCGCAGGTATTTTGCAGCGAGTTAGCATTCAATTTCCCGATCCGTGGTTCAAGAAAAAGCACCACAAACGCCGGGTGGTGCAGCAGGAATTAGTCAACGAATTGGCAACTTATCTGGCAATTGGCGGCGAAGTCTTTATTCAGTCAGATATTGAGGAAGTAGAAAGAGAAATGTGCGATCGCTTTTCATCTCACCCCAGTTTTAAACGTCAAAACGGCGACCACTGGCTAGCAGAAAATCCCCTGCCTGTGGCTACTGAAAGAGAAATTGCTACTCTGAAACGGGGTGAACCAGTTTATCGAGCACTGTATCAAAAATAATGCTATCTTATCTCACCGTTAAGTAACCTACTTGCTCGAAGTCGTAAGGTGCGCACTGCGCACCCTACAAGTAAAGTCTGTGCGTAAGTCTTATCTAACTTAAACCCAAGAAGGAAGCCACATCCGAATATCAAATTCCCACTTAGACAAAGGCAGTCCCAAATAGATAGGCATCCAGAAAATAAAAGCACCCAAAACCAGAAAAATAATTGTTACCCCCATCCCTCGGAGTCGAGTTTGAGGGCTGTGCAGCCACCTGTCAACCCACCAAGCAAGCGCTAAGGCTGCAAACACAGAACAGCCCATATAATGGTACAAAAATATGCAGCGAGTCACCTTCATCCAAGGCAGCAAATTAGCGGCCCAATTAACTATTAAATATAACGCCAGCCACATTTGGGCAGTCGGCGGAAACAAAATCGGCCGCTGCTGTTCTATCGTGTCAACAGAAGCCTCGCTGCGCGTTTGCACCCACACCAAAACCCGGTGAACTAAAACTCCTATTACTAGCAGTAAAGCTAAGGTTGACAGCCACCAAAGCAATGGATTTCCCATCGCGTGAACGTCAAAAATTACCTCAGTTGCACCTTCAGGTAAAGGTGGCAAAACCGGATCTGGTTGGGCATTGCTGCTAGCTTTTTTGAAGAAGTAAACTATCGGGCGCAGCATCAACGGCCAACCGTACCACGCGGAACAGTAAGGATGCACATCTGGGCCGCTTTTAATCCGCTGGTGATAAGTCAAAATTTCCGTTTGCATCTGCCAGAAATTGGGAGTTGGATTAAAGTGCAGGTGAGGAATCCAAGAGATGCTGTAAACTAAAATAGGAATAATAGCTAGACTCAAGCAGAGTTCTATAAAATTGAGTTTAGTCAGTTTTTGTACGGGACTTTCGGCAGGAATTAAAGGCGAGTCTACCTCGCGGCTTTGTTCTTCATTTCCTCTGTTACCCTGGATAAAACGTACTGCCCAAGCACAGATTAAAATTAGATAAGTACCGAAAAGGAACCATAATCCGTTCCATTTAATAGCCGCAGATGCGCCGAAACCTATTCCGGCGAGTACCAGCCAAAGCCAGCGCTTTTTGCCTTCTGCTTCTACGGCTTTTAAAATAAATAACTGACCTAAAATTCCAAATAAAACCAGATAAATGTTGTTCAGCGCGTAGCGAGACTCAACTAAAAACAAACCGTCGCAGGCGATCAATAAAGCAGCAATAAAAGCAAAGGTGCGACGCGGAACTAGCTGATAAGCTAGGGCTCCCACAACAAGCGGAATAAAGGAACCTGTGAGAGCATTTAGCCAGCGGTAATCCCAAGGGGAAAGCAGGGAACCGGCCATACTGTTGACGGCGGTTTTGCCGAAGGGAAGGTGAGTTCCGATCCAAATGCCGATCGCAATTATGTACTGGCTTAGAGGCGGGTGAGCGTTAAAAAAGGGAGTTTTTGTGAGATAATCGTTGGCAAATTTAGCGTAATAAACCTCGTCAAATACTAAAGTGTTAAATCGCTCTAGTTCCCAAAAGCGTAGACTTAAGGAAAAGAGGAACACACCGAGCATTGCTAGGGAGAAAATAACGTTCGCTCGGTTTAATTGTTTTTTCTTGATTTTCATAAAACAGCAGCCAATAATAGATACTAAATTTGAGGGCGATCGCTAATTTAAAATTCCTGAGTTGAGAGTAACGTAAAATAGGACTTGTGCAGAAACCGAATTTTTGAGGAGAAACCGGGTTTTTGGGAAAAACCCGGTTTCTTAAACCCGGTTTCTAATAATGCTTGGAGAGTGCAGCGAGAAGCAGTAGCGACTCTTGTTTCACCAAATGCTCCCCATCTAATTGGCAAGCAGGAAGGAAAAGGGTGCATCGCAAGGTGCGATAGATTATGATAGCAGCTAATCATGTCTTTTTTGAGCGAGTGCTTATGAATCCCATACTTTCGATTTGGGGGCGTTGGGGCTTAGCTGTAGGTGCGACTATCCTGATGGGATCTGCCGCCGCGCCAAATCCCCAGACATTTGAAACTTTTGCTGATTTCTGTACCAACAAAGAGAATTTGCCCCCTGAAACCAGACATACGGTGGAGGTGTTGCTATCAAAAGCAAAAACACAAGAGTGCGATCGCGCTCAAAAAACCCTGACTAATCTCACAGAACTTTCCCTAATTCGCAATCAAATAGTCGATATCAAACCATTATCAAAATTCACCAATCTGAGAAAGCTCAACCTCAGTTTAAATAAAATAACAGATGTACAACCTTTATCGGGACTGACTAATCTGAGATTTCTCGTCCTCAATTTCAATCAAATCTCAGACGTGAAACCCTTATCGGGACTGACTAATTTGACAGAGCTTTTCCTCGAAGCCAATCAAATCGTAGATGTAAAACCTTTAGCGGGATTGACTAATCTAACAGGGCTGTCGCTCGCATCTAATCAAATTGTAGATGTGACACCTTTATCGAGAATGACTGAGTTAAACTTTCTTTATTTGAGTGGCAATAAAATCGTAGATGTGAAACCAGTATCAGGATTAACAAATCTGATACTGCTTTTCCTGGCATCAAATCAAATCGCAGATGTCAAACCTTTAGAGGGATTGACAAATCTGACCGCCCTAGACCTCAGTAGCAATCAAATCGCAGATGCTAAACCTTTAGCGGGATTGGTAAATCTAACAACCCTCGATCTCAGTAGAAATCAAATCCCGGAGGGGGAAGCCGATCGATTAATTCAGAAAAACAAACAACGATTAAATCAAAAAACAGATGAAGCCGAGCGATTGGTTCAGGAAGCTAGGCGACTATTCGCTCGCGAAACAGCAGCATCTTACCAGGAGGCCTTGCAAAAGTTTGATGCAGCGCGTTCACTTTATCAAATGCTTAGAAATCGGGAGAGGGAAGCTTACACGCTGCATCAAATGGGCTTCATTACTAATAGATTAGGAGACAGACAGCAAGCCCTGAACTACTACAAGCAAGCCCTTTCTTGGAATCAGGCTGTAGCCGATCGCCCTAAACAAGCCGTCATCCTCAACAATATCGGCGCCGTCTACTATGCTTTGGGAGAGAAACAGCAAGCCATCGACTACTATAACCAAGTCCTTTCCCTAATTCGGGAAATGGGCGATCGCCCTGAAGCAAGTATCAACCTCAGCAACATCTCGAATCTACCCGCAAACAGCGATACATCTTTGGGCGATCGCACTGCGGAAGCCACCACACTCAACAACATCGGCTTAGCCTACAACGATTTGGGAGAAAAACAGAAAGCAAAAGAGTATTTCAACCAAGCCCTTCCCTTATTCCGCGCTGTGGGCGATCGGGCTAAGGAAGCAACTACTCTCACCAATATTGGCATAGTCTACTATGATTTGGGAGAAAAACAAACAGCCCTCGACTACTACAAACAAGCCCTCGATTTGAGACAAAAAGCGGGCGATAGGCGTGGAGAAGCCAACAGCCTCAACAATGTAGGTAATACTTACTCAGAATTGGGAAAACTGGAGAAAGCAGAAGAATATTTCAACCAAGCCCTGCCGCTGTTTCGCACTGTGGGCGATCGTCCTGGGGAAGCTCTCACCCTCTACAATAGGGCTATTCTCAAAGGCGATCGAGGCAATTTAATCGCAGCCCTCACTGACATTGAAACCTCCATCAAAATCATCGAAAACCTCCGCACCAAAATTACCAACCACGAGCTCCGCATATCATACTTTGCCACGGTACAAGACTATTACCAGTTCTACATTCACCTGTTAATGCAACTGCACAAAACCAATCCCAACTCTGGTTACGATCGCAAAGCCTTAGAAGCCAGCGAAAGTTCCCGCGCCCGCAGCCTCCTCGAACTTCTTCAAGAAGCAAGCGCCGATATTCGCCAAGGTGTCGCCCCCGAATTATTGCAGCAAGAACGCAATTTACAACAGCAACTCGATGCCTTAGAAACACGCCGAATCGAAACTCTAAGCCGCCCCAATCATACCCCCGCAGAAAAAGTAGAATTAGACCAAAAACGGCAAACTTTACTAGGACAATATCAGGACATTCAAGCCCAAATCCGCTCCACCAGTCCCCGGTACGCCACCCTCACCCAACCGCAACCTTTAACCCTTTCACAAATTCAACAACAAATCCTCGATGACAATACCATTTTACTCCAGTATTCTTTAGGGAAACATCGTAGCTATCTCTGGGCTGTGACTAAAACCAGTATCACCAGTTATGAATTGCCCAAACGTGCCGAAATCGAAAAAGCCGCCCGCAATTTCCGCAATGCTGTGACTAACCCGCGCTACCGAAACATTCCCGATCGAGTTGCTGAAGCTAACAACACGCTCAGTCAAATTATTTTACAGCCCGTAGCAGCACAACTCGCTCAAAAACGCCTGCTGATTGTTGGCGATGGCATTCTCAATTACCTCCCCTTTGCCGCCCTTTCGCTTCCCGAAACACCCGGTAAAAATCGGAATTCGCCTTTAATTGTAGATCATGAAATTGTGCTGCTGCCTTCCGCTTCCACCTTGGGAATCTTAAGACAAAACTACAATGACAGACAACCCCCAACTCGGACTTTAGCAATGCTAGCCGATCCAGTTTTTAGCCCGGAAGATGAACGATTCAAAAACCCGTCAACCGCCACCAATCTGCAAGCAATAGAATCAGTAAATCTGGGTTTAAGCCGCTCTAGCCGCGACAATAACATACAGTTGAGCCGTTTAAAATTCACTCGCCAAGAAGCTCAAATCATTCAAGCGTTAGTACCAGCTAATTCTAGCACCGAATCTTTGGATTTTGCAGCCAGCCGTGCCGCAGCAACCAGTCAGAACTTAAGCCAATATAAAATCATTCATTTTGCCACTCACGGTTTAGCGAATAGCACTAACCCGGAACTATCGGGAATCATCTTGTCACTGGTAGATGAAAAGGGCAATCCCTTAAACGGATTTCTGCGACTAACTGATATTTTCAATCTGAAGTTAGCAGCAGATTTAGTAGTGTTAAGTGCCTGTCAAACCGGAATGGGGCCGATCGTTCAAGGCGAGGGCATGGTAGGATTGACACGGGGATTTATGTATGCAGGGGCTCAGCGAGTTGTGGTGAGTTTGTGGAGTGTGGACGATGAAGGAACTGCTACGTTAATGTCGAGTTTCTATCAGGCAATGCTGCAAAAAGGGTTAACGCCAGCGGCGGCATTGAGGGCGGCACAACTGGAAATGTTGAAGCAGGAAGAGTGGCGTTCTCCTTATTATTGGGCGGCTTTTACGCTTCAGGGGGAATGGCGATAATTGTTGGTATGTTTATGTGCCGAAGCTTTTGACGTTCCGATATAGCCATCCTAAATCATTTATGAATTTCTTACTCCCTCCCCTTGATAAGGGGAGGGTTGGGGTGGGGTCAAAAAATTACGACTCCTGCAAGGATTGCTAGACCGGAAAGTAGTGCTCGCTCAACTTCAAACTTGCACACTCTTAACCCGCACCTCACCATATCTATTATGGTATATTGGATGGCAGTTTATTTTCTGTAATCTCTTTTGAATGAATTTATGAAACTAGCCATTTTTTCTATACAGAGTGTTGCAATACTAGGGAGCATCTTAACTGTTTTGAATATAGCAGTTGTCAAGGCACAACCCATTATTCCTGCTGCGGACGGGACTGATATTACTACAGTTAGCCCCAGGGATATAGGGCGCTTACTCGACAGAGGCGATATCCCTGAAGCGAGTTTCTTTATTGATATCCATTACAGTGAACAAGTGGGGTCTTATGTCAACCAAAAAGTCAGGCGGGATTTGCAATCTTTTACAGCCATACAGCAAAAACTCACAGCAATCTTCAATCAGACAGGTAAGAAACCCGCTATTATCTACACCTTAGTCCGCCCTGAACAATTAGACCTTATCATCGTCCCTCCTAGCGGCATCCCTATTAATAAAAGCATCCCCGCCGCCCGGCGCGAAGCTCTCAGGGAAGTTGTTAGTAATTTCAGGTCTGAAATCACTAGCCCCAGAAAACGCAATTCTCAGAGCTATTTACCACGAGCCCAGCAACTTTACCAATGGATAATTGCGCCATTGGAAGCGGAGTTGAAAGCTCAACGTATCGACACGCTAGTTTTTAGCATGGATGCGGGGTTACGAACGCTCCCCTTAGCTGCCCTCCATGATGGCTCCCAATTTCTAGTAGAAAAGTACAGCATCGGGCTCATTCCCAGTGTCAACTTAACCGATACCAATTATCAAAGCGTTAAAGATGCTGAAGTTTTAGCAATGGGATCCTCACAATTTGCCGAATACAATCCTTTACCCACGGTACCACTTGAGCTTTCTAATATCACATCAGAATGGAGAGGTAATTCCTTCCTCAACGAATCTTTTACCCTCAAAAATCTTCAACTGCAGCGCAAGGAAAGGCCATATCGGATTATTCACCTAGCCACTCACGCAGACTTTCGACCAGGATCACTAAGTCTTTCTTTTATTCAGCTATCGGACACTAAACTAACACTCGATCGGATAGCTGAATTAGGGTGGAATCAAGCACCTAAACTAGAGCTATTGGTATTGAGTTCTTCTAGAACTGCGGTGGGAGATAATAATGACCTCGAACTGGGTTTTGCAGGCCTAGCTGTGCAAGCGGGGGTAAAGTCAGTTTTGGCAACTATCTGGTACGAAAGCGATGAAGGTACTTTAGGGTTAATGGCTGAATTTTACCATTTTTTGAAAGTCGTGCCGATTAAAGCGGAAGCCTTGCGGCAGGCTCAAGTTGCGATGATTAAAGGTCAAGTTCGCATAGATAAGGGTCGTTTAATTTTGTCAAACTTAAATAAAGAGTTAGAATTGCCGCCAGAATTAGGTGAGGTGAATAGTAAAATTTTATCCCATCCTTATTATTGGTCGGGTCACACAATGATTGGCAGTCCTTGGTAAGTTGTAAATGTGATTTTGTCCGCCGCCATCGCACCCGCCCAACCCGTCACACCCGCATCTATTCAATATAATTATATTGATTTATGAGGCCTTCGCCTCGTGGCACTACGCATTATTGAGAAGAGTTAAAATCCAGACAGCGCCAGGCGAAAAACTTTTTATCTGTCTAAAGTGACAAAAGAGGTAACTCGATTATGATAGGCGTTAACAAAGTCTTTTTTGAGCGGGTGCTTATGAATCTAGCGCTTTTGGTTTTGGGACGTTGGTGTATAGAGATCGGTGCGAGTATTCTGCTAAGTCAACCTGTCATGGCTGCACCGATGACAACCCAACTGAGTCAAAGAGTGTCGCAGCAAGGAGGGGGAAACGCAGTGACGGCGGCTGAAAAAGCATTGAGGGAAGGACTACAACTCTATCAACAAGGGACCGCGGAATCGAAGAGACAAGCGATCTCGAAGTTTGAAGAAACATTAAAACAGTATCGAGAAGCAGGGGATAATAAGGGGCAAGCATTTAGCCTCCTTGCTCTGGGCAAAATCTACTCAGATTTGGGAGAAAAGCAGAAAGCCCTAGAATATTACAGCCAGTCCCTTCCCCTAAGTCGCGCAGTGGGCGATCGCAGGGGGGAAGCCGTCACCCTCAACAACATCGGCTTAGTTTACTCAGATTTGGGAGAAAATCAGAAAGCCCTGGAGTATTACAGGCAGTCCCTTCCCCTGTTTCGGGCGGTGGGCGATCGCTCTGGGGAAGCTACTACCCTCAACAATATCGGCCTAGTTTACTCAGATTTGGGAGAGAAGCAGAAAGCCCTAGAGTATTACAGCCAGTCCCTTTCCCTATTTCAGGCAGTGGACAATCGTCGTGGGGAAGCTGCCACCCTCAACAGTATGGGCAATGTTTACTCAGTATTAGGAGAAAAACAGAAAGCCCTAGAATATTACAGCCAGTCCCTTCCCCTGTTTCGGGCGGTGGGCGATCGTCGTGGGGAAGCTACTACCCTCAACAATATCGGCCTAGTTTACTCAGCATTGGGAGAAAAACAGAAAGCCCTAGAATATTACAGCCAGTCCCTTCCCCTAAGTCGCGCAGTGGGCGATCGGTCTGGGGAAGCCGCCACCCTCGCCAACATCGGCTTAGTTTACTCAGCATTGGGAGAAAACCAGAAAGCGCTAGAGTATTACAGCCAGTCCCTTCCCCTGTTTCAGGCACTTAGCGATCGCACTCTTGAAGCTCGTACCCTTAACAACATCGGCGGAGTCTACTCAGACTTGGGAGAGAAGCAGAAAGCGCTAGAGTATTACAGCCAGTCCCTTCCCCTGAGTCGGGCAGTCGGCGATCGCTCACAGGAAGCTACCACCCTCAACAACCTCGGCTTAGTCTACTCAGAATTGAGAGAGAAGCAGAAAGCGCTAGAGTATTACAGCCAGTCCCTTCCCCTGAGTCGGGCAGTCGGCGATCGCTCACAGGAAGCTCACACCCTCAACAACATCGGCTTAATCTACTCAGAATTAGGAAAAAACCAGAAAGCGCTAGAGTATTACAGCCAGTCCCTGCCCTTGAGTCAGGCAGTCGGCGATCGCAGGGGGGAAGCCGTCACCCTCGCCAGCATCGGCGCTGTGTACTCGGAATTGGGAAATAACCAGAAAGCACTAGAGTATTACAGCCAGTCCCTTCCTCTGTTTGGGGCAGTGGGAGATCGCTCTGGGGAAGCTGTTACACTCTCTAATATTGCTGCTGCCAAACACGATCAAGGTAATCTCACTGAAGCCCTCACGAACATTGAAACAGCTCTCAAAATTATTGAAGACCTCCGCACCAAAATTTCTAGTCCAGAACTCCGCACCTCATACTTTGCCACTGTACAAAACTATTACCAGTTCTACATTGATTTGTTAATGCAGTTGCACAAAACAAATCCAAAATCTGGTTATGATACCAAAGCCTTTGAAGCCAGCGAACGTTCCCGTGCTCGCACCTTACTCGAACTCTTACAAGAAGCTAATGCCAATATCCGTGAAGGCGTTTCCCCTGAATTACTGCAAAAAGAACGCTCTTTACAACAACAACTTGATGCCTTGGAAAAACGGCGCATCGAAGTTTTTAGCCCTACCAATCAAACTCCCCAGCAAGAAACAGAATTAGAACAGCAACGACAAACTTTATTTGCTCAATATCAAGACATTCAAGCCCAAATTCGCACTACTAGCCCCCGTTACGCCGCCCTCACTCAACCCCAACCTCTAACCGTTTCACAAATTCAACAACAAATCCTCGATGACAACACAATTTTACTTCAATACTCTTTAGGAAATGACCGCAGTTATCTTTGGGCTGTCACCAAAACCAGCATCACCAGTTATGAATTACCCAAAGCTGCCGAAATCGAGACAACTGCCAAAAAATTCCGCGATGCTGTCACCGCTCCAAGTTCCCGAAACAGCCCCAATCAAGTCGCCCAAGCCAACGATGCTATCAGTCAAATAATCTTACAGCCCGCAGCAGCACAACTAGCTCAAAAGCGCCTGCTGATTGTTGGCGATGGCGTTTTGAATTATCTTCCCTTTGCTGCCCTTTCGCTCCCCGGAAAATCCGGTGAAAATGGGAATCCGCCTTTAATAGTAGACCATGAAATCGTGCTGTTGCCTTCAGCTTCCACCTTGGGAATCTTAAGACAAAACTACAGTGACAGACAACCTCCTACTCGGACTTTAGCAATACTCGCCGATCCAGTTTTTAGCGCTAATGACGAACGAATTAAAAATTCTTCTTCAGCCACCACTCAGCAAGCGGTAGAATCAGCAAATCCCGGTTTAAGTCGCTCCAGAGGCGACAATAACGCACAGTTTAACCGTTTAAAATTCACTCGCCAAGAAGCTCAAATCATTCAAGCCTTAGTCCCGGCGAATTTTCGCACCGAATCTTTGGATTTTGAAGCCAGCCGCGCCACAGCAACCAGCTCAAATTTAAGCCAATATAAAATCATTCATTTTGCCACTCACGGTTTAGTTAATAGCACTCACCCGGAATTGTCAGGAGTCATCTTGTCGCTAGTAGATGAAAAAGGTAATCCCTCAAATGGGTTTCTGCGGCTGACAGATATTTTTAATTTGAAATTAGCAGCAAATTTAGTAGTTTTAAGTGCCTGTCAAACCGGCATGGGACAGATTGTTCAAGGCGAGGGCATGGTAGGATTGACGCGGGGATTTATGTATGCTGGGGCTCAGCGAGTGGTGGTGAGTTTATGGAGTGTGGATGATGAAGGAACGGCTACGTTAATGTCGAGTTTCTATCAGGGAATGCTACAAAAAGGGTTGACGCCAGCGGCGGCATTGAGGGCGGCACAACTGGAAATGTGGAAGCAGGAAAAGTGGAAGTCTCCCTATTATTGGGCGGCTTTTAACCTTCAGGGGGAATGGCGATAAATTTTAGGGAAAACCAGCATTAATTCCAATACCGGGCGACTGTAAGTCGCGACTACACAAACGAAGTCCGCCTTCGCGGACTCAATAAAATAATGCTTAAAAACCGGATTTGCTCTGAGTTTTTTTCCATCTTCAGTCCGCGCAGGCGGACTTTGTGTGTGTAGCGCCCGACTTGAGTCTGGCGAGAACTTTTTGCGGTGAATCTGGATACCAAAAAAAAGCGGCTCCGCTTGTCGCAGAACCGCCGTCACAGAGGATGAGAAATCAAAACTTAACGCACAGCGCCCTGTACTGAAGGTGATTCAATTGTCTTCATGAAGTACAGCTTCAACAACTGCCAGCCGTTCGACAAATACAAAGGCAATTTTTGGAAGAATTGCAAGAATTTCGGAGTATTAGAAGCAGCAATTGCAGTCAACTGCTGATTGTTCTTGAGGCAAACATCCAGCCGTTCATAAAATTCTGGATTGTTCACGTCCAGCATCACGGGGAATACGCGGCCTGCTGTTTCGTTGGTCTTTTTGATGACTTCGATGTCGTATTCGCGAGCATCTAGACCGAGCGATCGATAAAAACCGGCGCGCTGGATATCATTGAGATACATTGTCGCGAACACTGACAGCAAGAAGAAACGGCACCACAGCTTAGCGCGCCAATCGTTCAACATCTGAGGCTGAGCTCTCATCACCGCATCGAAGAAATCTCCGTGGCGGTTTTCATCCTGGCACCAATTTTCAAAGAATCGGAAAATCGGATAAATCTGGTCTTCAGGATGGGCTTTTAAGTGCTGATAAATCGTGATGTAGCGCCAATAACCGATTTTTTCCGACAAGTAAGTCGCGTAGAAAATAAACTTCGGCTTAAAGAATGTGTAACTGCGGCTCTTTGTCAAGAAACCCAAATCCAGGGACAAATTAAAGTCCGAGAGGGCTTTGTTGAGGAATCCGGCGTGCCGCGCTTCGTCCCGCGACATCAGGTTGAAACCTTCGGCCAGCACTGGATTTTTGTCTTTGAGCCTGCGTCCCAATTCTTTGTAAAGCAAGAACCCAGAAAACTCAGCGGTGCATGAACGTTCTAGAAACTCAATGAACAACTGGCGTTTTTCGCCGTCAATGTGATCCCAAGATTGAGCGAACTCCTCATCCCGCACGAAGTGGTTTTTGTTGTAGTCAACGCGGAACTCTTGGATAATTGCTTCTAGTTCGGCTTCATTTACCGAGATGTCCATTTTGGCCATCTCGTCAAAATCTGTTGTGTAAAATCTCGGCGTGAGAATAGTTTCTTTGGCTGGGGCTTTCACTCCCGGCCGCAGTTCTTCAAAAGTGGGTTTTTTGAGGGAATCTACCATATTTTTATTGGATTTCTGCTTATAACTACTCGCTTGTTTCCATTGTCGGGTACTGCGGGCGATCGCGCTCGTGTATGTCCGGCCAGCGCTGGCGGCGCGCTTGCTTTGGCGCTCCGTCAAGAAACCATAGTGGAATCCTGGTCTAAGCTGCTGTAATTTCCACGCCCTCCAGTTTACCAAGCTCTCGCCCGCGCAAATATGTTGCTGGCGTTAAGAATTGCTACGCAAAATTACTCATGGGCTTCCAGACACAAGGTATTGGGAAACCAAATTCTGCCTTTTGTCAGTTTATAAGGCTACCACACAAATAAATTCCCATGTCAAGCTGTTTAAACAGCAGATAGAAAGTACAAAATGTATAAAGGGACTCCAATTCTTAGAATAATCAGGCAGGACGGTCAGAAAATGAGCAATTTAGGTGTTAGTTACCTTTTATGGGCAGCTTGTTTTTTCGGCCCATTCGGACTCCACCGCCTCTACAACGGCAAGATTGGTACGGGTTTGCTGTGGCTGTTTACCTTTGGTTTGTTTGGGTTTGGGCAATTGTTTGACTTGCTGCTGCTGCCGAACATGGTGGACGAACGCAATGCCACTCTCAGGGGCAAACTCGGCGTATCTCGCGAAGGTATACCGCTATATCCCAGCAGCGGGGCGATCGCCGCGACATATCCCAAGCCAACTCCAGACCAGTTAGGGGTTAAACTCCTGAAGGCAGCTTATACCAAGAACGGAAGATTATCTGTCACCCAAGGGGTGATGGCAACCGGGGCTACTTTTGCCGAAGTGGAAGAGGCTTTCACGGCAATGCTCAAAACGGGTTATGTGAGTATCGAGAACGATGCCGTAACTGGCGTCGTGATCTACCACTTTCACGAACTTTAGCTGGTGCGGGTGCGTTACGTAGGGGATTTTGTCTATTTTTCCAGAAGCTAATCGCTGACGCACCCTACTACTTGATATTGCTGGCCCAGCAGTTATTGCCGTTTTTTGAGTAAGCATTGCCGACAAAATCGGCTAGAATGTTTGTTTGTCTATATAAGCAAGCACAAAGTATTTAGCGTCATGGCAGTCCCTAAGAAGAAAACCTCCAAATCCAAGAAGAATATGCGTAAGGCCACATGGAAGCGCAAAGCTGTAGTGGCAGCTCAGAAAGCTCTGTCTCTGGGCAAATCTGTTCTGACTGGACGTTCCAACAGCTTCGTGTATCCCGGCAATGAAGAAGAGGAGGAAGAATAGAAACCCAATACCGGGCATGGGGCGAACCCGATGCCCGATCGATCAATCCTTTTTTGCTGTTGGTAAAATCAGCATGGCATCGCCAAAGGAATAAAAGCGGTACTCTTGCTCGATCGCTTCTCGGTACAAATCCAACAGCCGAGGCCTTCCAATCATCGCACTTACCATCATCATCAAAGTAGAGCGGGGCAAGTGAAAATTGGTAATCATCCCCTCTACAACCCGCCACTTGTAACCCGGGTAAATAAACAAATTGGTCGCGCCACAAAAAGGTTGCAAGGAAAAATCGCCGCTCGCTGCCGCGGCTCCCTCTAAAGCTCGCACTGCTGTGGTACCCACGGCAATGATCCGCCCGCCTCTAGCTTGAGTTTCGCGGATTTTCTCGACGGTGGCGGGGGTTACTTCCACCCATTCGCCGTGCATTTTGTGAGCCGTCACGTCTGCCACCTCCACCGGGCGAAACGTCCCTACTCCGACGTGTAAGGTGACAAAAGTTTTTTCGATTCCCCGCTGTTCCAAGCGGCTGAACAATTCTTCGGTGAAGTGCAGGCCTGCTGTGGGGGCCGCCACCGCCCCAAGCCGATCAGCATAAACAGTCTGGTACTGTTCCGCTGAAGCTTGGGAATTGTCGATGTAGGGCGGCAGGGGTATGTGGCCGTATTCGTCCAAAAACTTCACCAGATTCTCATCTGTGGGGATGTCAAACTCCAGCAGCCGCCCCCCTGTGGCGTCGTCCCTCTCTATAACTGTTGCAGTCAAGCGACGACGATCGGGCATCGTGGCATCGGGAACGCAACAGCAAGGAGCTGTGGTCGAGTCCTTACAGGCAGGGGCGATCGGGTCAAATTCAATTTGCGAGCCCAACTTTAAGCGTTTCCCGGGTTTAACCAAAGCCAGCCAACAGTTGTGCTGCCGTTCTTCCATCAACAATATCTCTACAGCCGGGCCGTTGGGTTTGTGCCCGTAGAGCCTCGCTGGCAGCACGCGGGTGTTATTGAGTACCAGCAAGTCTCCCGGTTCCAGCAAATCTGGCAAATCCCGGAAAATCCGGTGTTGCTGGGTGCTGGGAGAATCTACAGCCAGCAAGCGAGAACTGTCCCTCGGCACTACGGGATTTTGGGCAATGCGTGAGGGCGGAAGTTCGTAGTCGTAGCCGTCCAAAGACCAGTCCATCTCTGTCATCGAGTGAATTCCTGTGCGATCGATCTGTCAACTGGGTAACAAATTGGGTAAAAACCCCCATCCAAAGTCGGGTGCTTTTCCCCTTGTGGTGGCGGGTATAGCCCGCGAGGATAGAGGTATAGCATCAGCTTTGCTCATAAGGATCGTTATGGAATACCTCTACTACATCGCCAATACTAGCCTTACTCTGAGAGTCGTGGATTACCTACGCACGGCTCATCATCTTCCCTTGCAATTTATCACTGTTATTCACCAAATTGACGGCTGGGTGGTAAAGGTGAAAATGAGCCAATATTTAACACCCGAAATGCACGGGGATTTTCGGGCTTTTATGAACGAACTCGGGATTCCTTACGATCCTGAAATTCGCTTGCAAATGGCGCTTTGGAGCTTGGAAACCGGACAGTCGCCGCTGAGCGTGATGCGCCGCTACCAGGTGGCAGTGGTTTGTCACGGCAGCCCTGACCGCAAAGAAATTGAAGCGTTTCGCCAGCAGTTTGTCAAGGGTCTGGGATATTGCCCGGAAACTCTGGCCTAGATTGCTACGCATATAAATTAATTGTGATGACAGAACAGGAGAGGGAGAGAAGGGGAAAGCGGGAGAAGATTTAACGCTTTTTTCAGCTCCGTTAAAGCTCAAGAGAGAAATGCGCGACAGCCTAGGCAAGTTAACAATTAAAAATTACCTAGTGGTATTGCTTTGAGATTTTACCCTCTAACTTTTAATTATATATTTTTAATTGCTAAAAGCCGAGCGAATGTATTCTTGCAGGGTGAGTCGGTAGTTTCCTGCAACGGCGGATTGAGAGTTCGCTGCTGTTAATGCTGGTAATATTTGCTTGGTGTTTTGTTGTGAAGGTTCGCACCTGACTAAGGCGACATCAAAGCGACAATAATTATTGGCTAAATCTGGATGAGTGCTTAAAAATATTTCGGCTGTTTGCCAAAGTTTGGCTTGTTTTGTGGTAGTAACAGCCAGCATTCCACCAGCATCCCAATTTCCCCGGCCGCGAGTTTTTACCTCTACAAATGCTAATGTTTGGGATGTGTGATTGGGAAGACCTCGGTTTTTTGCGCTTTCTTCATCTCTTCCGAGTGCGATGATGTCAATCTCTCCCCAGCGACAGTGCCACTGCCGGTGCAAAATTTCCCAACCTTGCTGCTGCAACCAGTCGGCGACTAAGTTTTCTCCCAATGTGCCGATATCCCTAGAGTTTGGGGATTGGGGGGAATGGGAGTGGGCCGTCGCTAACGGGCGATTCCCTACGGGATAGCTACGCTTGACGCTCTTTCTGGTAGAATTCAATTCTGAACTGTCACGACTGCCCATTAGCTTGAACTTGTATGATGATTTCTCGAATTCGCCAACATATTTATACTTTCTTGCTGAGTTTTGTTATTTTAGCAGTAATTGCCACTGGGGCGATCGCCATTAATCCCGCACCTGCTTTCGCTTTGGATCACGATAAAGAAATCCTAGTCGGCGCTGATTTTACTGGCCAAGTTCTGACTGACGACAGCTTTAATAAAGCCAATCTTCGCAATAGCAATTTTACTAATGCAGATTTGCGGGGCGTCAGCTTTTTTGCGGCCAATATGGAAGAAGCAAATTTAGAAGGCGCGAATTTTACAGGTGCGACTTTAGATTTGGCTCGCATGATGAAAGCAAATTTAACTAATGCTATCCTTGAGGGTGCTTTCGCTTACAATACCAGGCTCGAAGGAGCTGTCATTGACGGTGCTGATTTTACAGAGACACTGCTGCGAGACGATATGATAGAAAAACTTTGTAAAGTGGCAAAAGGTACTAATCCCGTGACAGGTAGAGATACTCGCGAAACTCTTTTTTGCGATTATTAAAAGGCTCGTTGAATAAAGGAATAAAGTCCTTAGTACAAACAGGTTGATAGTAAGGACTTTATTATTGATATCAGTTAAAAAAATGTAACCGCAGGCAAGCTTCCAACCTCTATCGAACGAGTCATCCCCAATCTAAAATCTAAAATATAAAAGGGTATTAGCCCCAAGGCACCGATGTTAAATCGTAAAAATTAACTTGACGCAGCCGCTCTAATTCCTTCAGCCATTCTTGCTCGGCACAGAAGAGTTGATGATATTCTATAGCCTCTTCGCCACTGCTAGCGGCCTTGGCTTTTTCCCACATATTGAGTGCAATCCGGCGGCGCTTCATGCTGATAATTTGCTCGATACAGGCGAGGGCAGATCTAATTACTAAAGGGGCGCGATAAACGTTTCTTTCTGAGAACTCGTTTAAGTGAAATAAATGCGAGATTTGATGGAGTTGATTCGGATATTCAATGAAGATATCTTGCAATTTCAAGATTAACTCAGAAGGAGCTACTTGTAAAGACGTTTTGTGCAATATTTCTGCATTCACAATCTGATGCCACAAAAATCTGTGGTGAGAAAGGCTAAACTGCACGTCTCTAGCTTCTATTGCTTCTCTGACATCTTGGCGATATTCGGGACAGTGCAAATAAATCTGCAATAATTGCGCTTCTGCTTCTTCTAAAAGGCTGCGGGCTACGGCAGACAAGCTGGATTTTGAGTTTTTGTTTTCGCCACTGGAACGCTGCTTTTTATATTGTTTGTTCGGCTTAAGCTTGTTTCTAATTAACAGGGGCATTGTTAAGGATTCGTCTTGACTCTGCCGCTTTGCCCAATCGCTGACTACTTGATTGAGCAAGTTTTCTGCAATCATTTTTGTGAGTCTAAAATCTCCTTTGCTGAGAATTTCTGCACACTTTTGCAGGTAATGTGCTAGCTGATTGTCGTCAGTGATATTGGTTAATAAATTAATGATTTTTTTGGTGACTTGCTGGGAAGTATCGGCTTGCTTCAAATCTTGATTTACGAGCATTTGTTGCAGTTGCCAGTCGATCCACAACGGAGCATTCTCGAGCAATTCTCGATATTGTTCTGGGGAGTACGTTTTGAGGTATTCGTCGGCATCTTTGCCGTCGGGAATGTTGAGCACCCGCAGTTGCACTTCTCCTTGATAAGCGAGTTTTTCTATTTCTCCAATTGCGCGTTCTGCTGCTTGAGTTCCTGCTTTGTCGGCGTCGAAGTTGAGGATAATTTGTTTGGAGTCAGTGTAGCGCAATAACTGCCGCACTTGGTTTAAACTTAAGGCTGTGCCGAGGGAAGCGACGGCGTTGGAGATGCCGGCGGCGTGAAGTGCGATCGCATCAAAGTATCCTTCTACCACAACTGCACGATCGGCTTTGCTAATGGCTGTTTTTGCTGTATCTAAGGCGAATAAAGTTTTGCCTTTGTCGAATAGTTCTGTTTCGGGAGAGTTGAGGTATTTCGGCTGTTCGTCGCCGAGAGCTCTGCCGCCGAAACCGATGACTCTGCCTTGGGTGTCGCGAATGGGAATCATAATGCGATTGCGGAAGCGATCGTAATAGCCGCTGCCTCCTGATTTGCGGGGTACAATTAATCCAGCTTGTTCTACTAATTGCGCCGGATAGTTTTTCTGTTCTACCAAATAAGTGTAAAGTGCTTCCCAACCTTGGGGTGCATAACCTAATTGAAATTGTTGGATAGTTTCTTCGCCCAGCTTGCGCTCTGATTTGAGATATGCTAAGGGTTCTTCTCCTTGGGTTTGCCGCAAAGCGTGTTCGTAAAACTTGGCTGTTAGTGCTGAGATTTCATACAGTTGTTCCCGCAGAGAAATTTGGCGCTGCAATTCTTGTCGGTGTTCCGGTTCGACTGTTTTGATGGGGACTTGATAATTTTTAGCTAATTCTAATACTACTTCGCTGAAAGGGCGTTTCTCCAATTCCATGAGAAACTTAAAAGCATTGCCGCCTGCACCGCACCCGAAACAATAATACATTTGTTTGCCGGGACTGACTGTAAAGCTGGGAGATTTTTCATCGTGAAAAGGACACAAACCTACAAATTCTTTGCCGCGTTTTCGCAACACGACGCGACCGGAAATAACGTCTACTATGTCGGCTCTTTGTTTAACTTCTTCGATTGTTTCTGGATGCAGCCGGGGAACTTGCATAGGGCTATTTTAGGGAAGTTGAAAGTATGGGAGAAGGAAAGCACTACACGGATGAGGACACGGATACACGGATGAATTATCTACTCTGAGTGATTTCTCATGAGATTCAAAATCCCAGCCCCCTTAAAAAGGTGAAAGAATCAGTGTCAAAGTCCCCCTTTTTAAGGGGGATTTAGGGGGATCTCCGGGGATAGAAAACACGCCCTAGGGCATAAATTTATTGTAAGATGTTTACACTAACTGTAAGGAGCATCGAAAATAATGCGAATTTTAATGATGGGCGGGACTCGGTTTATCGGAGTTTATCTTACTAAGATTTTAGCAGCACAAGGGCATGAAGTGGTGTTGTTTAACCGGGGCAACAAGCCTGTACCGGTTGCGGGCGTAAAACAGATTCAGGGCGATCGCACAAATGTCGAACAACTGCAAGAAAAGTTATCGACGATCGAGTTTGACGCGGTTTTTGACAATAACGGTCGCGAACTCAGCGATACAAAGCCTTTAGCTGAAATATTTAAAGGGCGGGTGCAGCACTTTGTTTACATGAGCTCTGCGGGGGTTTATTTGAAGTCGGATCAAATGCCTCATATCGAAGGGGACGCTACCGATCCTAAAAGCCGGCATTTGGGTAAATGCGAAACCGAAAATTACTTGGCTACATCGGGTTTGCCTTGGACTTCGATTCGCCCGACTTACATTTACGGCCCCCAAAATTATAACGATTTAGAGGCTTGGTTTTTCGATCGCATTGTGCGCGATCGACCGATTCCGATTCCCGGTAACGGAATGCACTTCACGCAGTTGGGGCACTGTCAGGATTTGGCTAAAGCAATGGCGGCGGTTTTGGGCAACTCTAGGGCGATCGGGCAAATTTACAACGTTTCGGGCGATCGATTTGTCACCTTTGACGGTTTAGCACGCGCCTGCATTCAAGCCGCAGGCAAATCCCCTGATGCTATTAAGATTGTACACTACGATCCGAAACAATTTGACTTCGGCAAAAAGAAAGCTTTTCCGATGCGATTGCAGCACTTTTTCGCTTCAGTTAATAAAGCTGTCACCGATCTTAACTGGCAGCCAGAATTTGACTTACTTTCTGGATTGAAAGATTCTTTTCAGAATGATTATGTAGTTTCGGGGCGGGACAAAGCTGAGATAGATTTTTCAGTCGATGACGAAATCTTGAAAGCCGTTTAAAGTAAAATTAAAGTATGGTGTGCCGCGCGCACCATACCAATCTGAAGGGAGAAAAATAGCATGAGATTTATCAATCCCAAAATTGATTTTGCATTCAAAAAAATATTTGGCTCTGCCCAGAGTAACGACATTTTGATTAGTTTCTTGAATGCCATACTCTATGAAGGCAGATCCATCATTGAAAGCTTAGAAATCCTTGACCCTTATATTGCCCCTCAAATAGCCGGAGTTAAAAACAGTTACTTAGATGTCAAAGCGCTACTTAACGATGGCACATTTGTGATTATCGAAATGCAAGTTTTGAAGGTGCAGGCATTTGGGAAGCGAGTTTTGTACAATGCAGCAAAAACGTATGCACTGCAACTAACAAGGGGAGAATTATACCAGCAATTGCGACCTGTGATTGCTTTAACTATCACAGATTTTGAAATGTTTAGCGGGCATCAAGATGTAATTTCGCATTTTGTCTTCAAAGAAAGAACTCGCCTGTCTGATTATCTACAGAATGACATTGAGTTAGTATTTGTAGAGTTGCCCAAATTTAAGAAAGAATGGAATCAACTAGAAAATATTACGGACAAGTGGATTTACTTTATCAAAACCACGGGCACTTTGGATGAAGTACCTCAAACAATGGCTACAGTTCCGCAAATTCAGAAAGCTTTTGAAATTGCCAACGAAGTTAGTTTGACACAGGATGAATTGAACACCTTACAGCAGCAAGAGTTCTTTGCTCAAGATCAGGAAAGTTCAGTGGCTGTAGGCCGGGAAGAAGGCAGACAAGAAGGCAGACAAGAAGGCAGACAAGAAGCACAAATAGAGTTTATTATGATTTCGCTGAATCGCCTTTTAGGTCAACTAAACCCCGATATAGACAGGCGCATTCAGCAGTTATCGAGCGACAAATTAGAAAATTTAGTAAACGCCATATGGGGTTTTTCAAACTTGGAAGAGTTGAGTGATTGGTTGGAAGATAATTCTCAATAAGTTGATAACGCACCCTAGCAGTTAAATAAAAGTAAGGTGCGTAGTTCACAGACTAAGAAATATTAGGTAAATCTCATGCTTGGAATCACACTCAGCAGTCGCTACAGTATTATCCGTCACTTGGGAGGTGGCGGATTTGCTCAAACTTATTTAGCTGAAGATAAGCAGCTACCAGGCAATCACCTCTGCGTCGTCAAGCAGCTTAAACCTCACGCAACTGATCCGCAAACTCTACAGGTAGCTAGACGTTTATTCGATACCGAAGCACAAGTTTTGTACAAATTGGGAAATCACGATCGCATTCCCCGACTTTTTGCTTTTTTTGAAGAGAACCAAGAGTTTTACCTAGTTCAAGAATTTATAGAAGGTCACGATTTAAGTCAAGAAATTACGCCCGCTTCTCCTGGGAATGCGGGAGTCATGCAGGAAGATCAAGTTATTTGTATATTGCAAGAACTTCTGGAAATTTTAGAGTTTGTACACCAGCACAATGTGATTCACCGCGATGTCAATCCCCGCAATATACTCCGCAGAGATAGAGACGGAAAATTAGTTTTAATTGACTTCGGCGCAGTCAAAGAAATTACTACTCAAATCACCAACTCTCAGCCCAAAAATAGCTTGAGTGTGAGCATTGGTACTCCCGGTTATATGCCCAGCGAACAAGCTCACGGCAACCCGAAACTCAGCAGCGATATCTATGCCGCAGGTGCGATCGCAATTCAGTTCCTCACGGGTATAAATCCTCACCAAATGCCAAGAAACCCCGATACAGAGGAAATTATTTGGCAGGACAAAACATCAGTCAGTCCTGAATTTGCGAAGATTTTAGATAAGATGGTGAAGTACGATTTTCGCCAGCGTTATTCTAGTGCCGGCGAAACGCTACAAGCTATTAAACAATTAAAAGATTCTTTCAGCGGTACAGTTCCTGTATTGCCTCCGGTTGCTGCTGCGAAGACGCCTGTAAAACCCCGAACAAAACTGTATTTAAAAATATTGTCGATCGCCAGTTTAATTGGCATCAGTATTATAGCATCAATTTATGGTGTAAATACTTTTAATGCGGCCAATGCAACTGACCTGTACAACCGAGGCAATACTCTTTACAATTTAAGCCGGTTTGAAGAAGCTCTGGCAGCTTATGAACGAGCAATAACTCTCAGGCCGGACTACGCGGAAGTTTGGCAGGAAAAAGCCAAAACTTTATATGAATTGAAAAAATACCAAGAATCGCAGTCAGCTTATGATAAAGCCATAGAATTAAAGCCGGAATACTTGGAAGCTTGGACGGGACGCGGTTATGCTTTGGAGAAGTTGCAACAGTCTCAAGAGGCGATCGCATCTTTTGATAACGCTTTGAAAATCCAGCCCGACTATGCCGCAGCGTGGGAAGGCAGAGGCGATACTCTTTTAGATTCGCAGCGGTACGAAGAGGCGATCGCCTCCTACGAAAAAGCGGTACAATTTCAGCCCAATTTGTACGGTGCTTGGTACAATCGGGGGCAAGCTTACCAAAAATTAAAACAGTACGATCGATCCGTTGAATCCTATCAAAAAGCAGTTGAAATCAAATTCGATAATTATGAAGCTTGGTACAATTTAGGCAATGTTTTCCTCGAATTAAACAAAAACAAAGAAGCTTTTGAAGCCTACGAAAAAGCCGTGCGGTTTCAGCCCAATTTTTATCAAGGGTGGTACAGTAAAGGCATCGCGTTGCTGAAAATGCGCCGACATGAAGAAGCGGTAGAAGCTTACGAAAAAGCTGTTAAATTAAAACCGGATTATTATCAAGCATGGTACAATTTAGGTTGGTCGTACCACGAATTACGCAAGTACGAACAAGCAATTGAGTGTTACAGCAGAGCCTTAGATTTAAACCCGAAAGAATATCAGGCGTGGTACAATAGAGGAAATGCTCAGTACAATTTGAATCGGTATGAAGATGCGCTAGTCTCTTACAACGAAGCCGTTTATGTCAAGCAAGACTACTCCGAAGCCTGGTACAGCCGAGGCAATGCACTGATGGCGGTAAAAAGATACGAAGATGCGATCGCCTCCTATGACAAAGCAATTCGCTACCAACCAGATTATCGAGCCGCAATGGAAGCAAAAAAGCGGGCCGAAATTCAGCTAGGAAGCAGCCCGCTAGAATCCCAACAACAACAATAATTGTTATTAGTCCCCTTAAGCGGACTTGGTTTGGGAAGAAGCAATTTGAATTGCCAAGTTTTATCTTTTAGCGAACAGCGGGGGCAATTACAGTGACGCGGCGGCTGTCTACTAACATCGGCCAAAAACCTCGATCGCTTAATGTTTTTACAGCAGCAGTAGCGGCGTTTTGATCCGTTGTATAAGCGACGAATAAAAAGGGACGCTGGCCGTAGGAAGCTAAGCCTACTTGCGTGCCTAATGCTTGCCTGACTTCGGCGGCTAATTCCGGTTGGTTGAAGTAATCTACTAACACTGCATAACCAGGGCCCAGGGGTTGGGGATTGAAGGCAAGATTGCCGGTTGAAGGATTGGTGATTGGTTCAGAATCGGGTGCTGGCTGAGGGTTGTAGACTGGCAAATTTTGGGGTAGTGCCGCTGCGGGCGATCGTACTACGTAAGCTTGCAATCCAACAACATCCTCGATGTATTTAACCCAATCGCTGGCGATTTGCGAGTCCCGAAAGCCGCCAACTCGCGTCACCGTGTCGTTGATGTACCGACAAACTGTGTTGTTAGTATTTCCGGGGAAAGAGCGTTTTGCTCTTTCTTGCTGTTCGGGTGTTGGGGTGACAATTAACAGTAGATATTCATCGGACTGGGGCGGTTGGCAGCTAGACTCAGCTTTAACAGAACTGGATAAAATTGTCAAGACCAAAATGGCGATCGAAGTAGCAGAAAATAGGGGGAGAGACAAAATAAATTTGTACAATTTACCCCTAATTGTTGCTAGTTGTTTGGTCGGATATTTTGCTATTTTAGTCATGCTGTCTGTAGGGATGCGAGGGCATCGGGAATAGTTGCTGACGGTGCTTGAAATTCACCTGTCAGTACATATTCTAATCGCAGTTTCAACCAAGTGATGAAGACAGGATCTGTAGAAATAATAGCAGCGGCTGGCTGAGGGCATTTTGCTTTAACTTCTGCCATTGTCGGTGCTTCTAGGAAAGCGGGCTGTTTGACTAGCCAGAAGTCTATTTGTTTTTCTTGTTCGTTGTAGTTGCGAGTTCTTTCTTTAAACACTTCATCTAGGGCTTCTTCTTCTAGCAAAAAGCGTTGGCTGGCTAAAACGTAGTAGTAGGTTTGCATTTTTCTCGATTGTTAGAGGTTGACGGTTAGCGGTTAATGCCGCCTGTATCGGCCAGTTTTGCTGGTCAGGGGCGGGTTTGCTCAGTTGCGGTCGTTGGAGAGTTCTAGACTCTTGTGCCGTTTACTTTACCTTATTTGCTGTCATCTTGGGTAGATGCAGAGCAAGTCGCCTCAGAAAAATCTTTGGTGGTGAGAGTTGGGGGAGTTGTGAGAGTTGCGAGAGTTGCTGGTGGTTTGGGGATTGGGGCGATTATTTTTCGGGCTGGTGATTTTCGGGAAAATTTAGGTGACAATAGGAAATTAGATGGAATTGCAGGTTGAATAATTGTCAATTATTGAGGCAATCTGGATTGTTAAACCGGATTGGGAGTGTTTTGCATATGGAAAGTTGTTGGAGTGCGATCGCGATTGGTATTGCTTGGTGTCTGGCTTGGGGCGAGGGGCGCGAACCTCTGTTTGATTTGAGCGTGTTGCAGGAAATGCGACGGGCTTTGAATTCTGGGGAGGAAGTGCCGGAGGATGTGAGAGAGATTGTCGAGAGAGTGAGGGAACTGCAAGCTATTCCTCAAGATTACTTTCCTGAAACCATAACTGAACTAAAGGATAAGTATCAAGATTTATGGAAGGAAGAAACTAAAATTGGCTTAGTTTATGGTGGTGCAACTAAGATCAAGCAATATGTGTTTGAATCTGCAAAACTACCAGATATCCGAGGAGCATCAGCACTATTAGATCAGATTAACCTGATTGACTTACCCGCATTCTTTGGTCGAGAACCAACTCTATGTGATATCTATCCTGATTCACCAGATTGCCAAGAGGCTAGAAATTGGTATCAACAAGTCAGGCAATGGTTAGATACCTGTTCTTTAGAAAATGCGAATCATCCTAAATTTTCCGAAGTTCTAATCCCAGAACTAATAATTTACTCTACAGGTGGAAATATTTTAGCTTTCTGTCCGGCTGCTTTTGTCGATGACCTAGCTAATGCGATAGAAAAGCGATATACAGAGAGGACTTTAACTGCTAATTCCTGTGCTGTAGGTGAAAAATTTAGGCTTTTAGAACTTCGCTTTGGTATATTACGCGATGAAAATCAGCCTTGGTTAGATTGGTATCTCCGACAAGACGTACACACTAACCCTCTGGTAGAAGCATACTTTGGTAGTTCGCGAGATAAACAAACCAAACAAAATAAAACTTTACAGCAGCTAACTCAGGCGTTTCAAGACCGCAAAAACTTTAACGAGTTAGCGGGCAAGCTAGCCGCGCTTTTCCAGCAACGGCGTAATGGTAATGAGGGATTGGGAATTAATCGAAGCAGTCGCCGCTATCCTCCAATGTATGAAACCCATCCTTATCTCATACGGGATGAAAATGAACATCGTTCGGCTGTGATTCGAGAAGACAAGTTACCGGGAAGACCTTATTTATCAGAATCTTTAAGACGCCAACGAATTATAGGAGATAAAGCCAAAAAAGAGCAAGAAAGTCAATGGTATCAGGATACAGAAATAGATAAAAACTGGGAACCTGGGTTTGTTGAAAGTTGGGTGAGTAAGTTCAAGCAATTTTTGCTGGATTCTGGAAGTTGGCAAGACTATTATTTAGGTATTCCTGAAAACCGTGTTATGGAAGCGAAACGACTAGAAGAAATTGGTAAGGCATCTCGTTCAGACCAAATCTTCCCTAAGCAAAACTTACTGAAGTATTCCATAACCAGTAGTAATGGTTTTGTTGGCTATATCTCTGCTGATGTGAATAATATGGGGGGCTATATACAGAAACAGATTAAAACCCCACAACAATATCAGCAATTCAGTCAGGATGTTTTGCAGGTTATGGAAAGTGCTGTTTATACAGCGCTAGCCGCACATCTTAATCCACGTCGCTTGGAAAATTTAACTGAGCCAGAATCCATAAATCGTAATGGCAAAATTGTTCATCCTTTTGAAATACTAGCTATTGGTGGAGATGATATTCTACTAATTGTCCCAGCGGATAAAGCATTGGAAATTACTCAAACTATTGGCAGCGAATTTGAGAAACAACTCGCGCAGGTAAGAAACGGACTCTATGGTTTACCTGAAACTCATGATGATAAATCAGTCCATCGTTATCAAGTAGAAAATGTTAAATCAAGCAGATGCAAGTTAAGTATATCTGTTGGGGTTTTGATTACTGATTACAAAACTCCTATTTATTATGCTCAAGGACTCTACGGTCAATTATTGAAGTCTGCTAAAGAGCAAGCTAAATCCTTGAAAGATAGTGATAATTACTATGGAGGTACAGTTGACATATTAACAATGAAGTCTGTGACAATGATTTCCTCGAAAGTTAAAGAATTCCGCGAACAAGGGTTAACAAAAGAAATAAGAAGCTCTAAATTTAAACGGTATGCTGCTCCATATACACTGTACGAACTGGGCGGATTGATTGAGGCAGTTAAGGCTTTGAAAGTTTCTGATTTTCCGCGATCGCAACTCTACCAAATTCGCAGCTTACTAGAACAAGGCAAAGAGACTGCCATCCTCAACTACCGTTATTTCCGAACTCGCCTAAAAAGTCGCGAACAAAAAAATATTCTCAAAACATATTTTGAAGAACCTTGGTGTCAAGCCAAGACAAACAATGGAAATATCGCTCCCTGGATGTTCAGGGAAAAAGCCTACGAAACAATATGGCAAGATTTTGTGGATTTATACCCTTTTATTGATGAAACAGATATGGCATCAGCAAATAAAAAACCTGTAACTACAGAGGCTAACTCATGATTTATCTACAGCAATTATCCAACTCAGTGGAAACCCTACCAATTTTAACGGCTGTAATTGATACAGCTTTGTGTGTAGGTGCGGGTGGTTCATCTGGCAGCTTGGCAGACAAGCCAATTGTCCGTAATGCCGAAAAAAATTTACTGATTCCGGCCTCTCAACTTAAAGGTCGCTTGCGTCACGAATGCGAAAAAATTGCTAGAGGTTTGGGCTGGTCAATCTGTGAATCTCCCAATCCTCAAACTATGTGTCCCCAAAGAGCAGGCGTGCCAGGAAATTTTGAGCGTGAGGAATATGAATTTACAGGTGCAATTGCTGGGCAAAAAAATCATCACTGCTTAATTTGTCAGATTTTTGGTAATCCAGCATTGCCGTCCCGTGCTATTTTTGACGACTTAATTTATACTGAATATCCCGATAACTTGCCTCCTGAAGTTCTCCGTCCGGGTGTCACAATCAATCGCTACCGTCGCACGGCGGAAGACCAAAAACTATACTTTTTAGAAACCTCTCCAGCTAATGCTAAACTGAGATTTGAGGGCAAGATTCACTTACAACCGAAACTAAAACCACACTTGCCAGATTACGCCAAGGTATTAATTTGGGCTGGCTTAAAACACATTACAGCATTGGGGGGAAGTAAATCTGCTGGGTTGGGATGGCTCCACTGGGCGGAAATCGCTCCTCTTGAGGTTGATGAAGCAGTTTGGGATTTTCTGGCAAAAGGACGGTTATAATGAAATATATTCGACTAGAAATTAAAGCATTATCTCCTCTAGCAATTGGTCGTCAGAAACCAGGAGGTTCAGTTAGTGAGGCTGATGACTATATTCCAGGTTCTGTGATTCGAGGTGCGATCGCAGCTCAGATCCTGCGACTATCTGGTCATCAGTCTAGCAATTTAGCAGAGAATGGCGGTGACTTTCAATCTTTGTTTTTAAGCGATACTCCAGCAATTTTTCAAAATGCTTATCCTGTCAATCCAGACATTACTCGTCGAATTGATGGCATCTGGGTGTTACCTGCAACTGCCCTTAGTTCTAAAACAAAACCCGGCTTTACGATTGAAAACGGCAATGGTGTTTTTGATACTTTAATTGACCGATTTTGTGCTGAATGCTACGGTCATCTATACGATCCAACGTGTCCAACAAATGACGGGGGAAGAGTTGAACCATATACTTGTTTATACAGCAAAGTTGGTGGCAACTATTACAGTCACTCGGTTAGCAAACGTTTACTGACCAGGGTGGGTATTAATCGACGGAGAGGTACAGCAGAAGAGCAAATATTATATGGTATTGAAGTTCTGAATGAGTCTCAAGATAAAAAGCAGAAACCTATACGTTATTATGGGTCAGTTATAGTTCCAGATAACTTAGGAGATGCCCTGTGTCAATTTATCAACGATCTTGGAGAAGATTTCCGGTTGGGTGGTTCGACTTCGCGGGGACTAGGAAAAGTCAAGATTACAGCTAAAATAGTAGAAAGTAAACCACCAATAAAGACCAGAATTGAGCAGTTCAATGCAAAGTTCAAAAAACGTTGGGGGGAATGGAAAATTTTTGATAATCCTCACGAGGAATTGGCAGGCGATCGCACTTATTTCACCATAGATTTACAATCAGATGCTATTTTGACGGAACAATGGCGACGTACTACTGTTATTTCTCCAGAGATGTTATGCCAATTTGCAGGTGTAACTGACTCATCGTTGCAACTTCATGCAGCTTATAGCAGCTATGATTATCGATCTGGATGGAATACGGCTTGGGGGTTGATGAAAGATGTGGAGTTAATTACTAATAAAGGTGCTGTATATCTCTTTAGCACTACTCAAGAAGATACCTGGTTCAGAATTGTAGAATATCTGGAAATCAGGGGTGTAGGAGAAAGGACTTGTGAGGGGTTTGGGCAAATTCAACTTTGCAATGAGTTTCACACTGTATTTAGGGAGTATGCTGTATGACTGATGCTACAGAACAAAAAATAGAGTTGCAAGTCCAAAAAGGAATTCGTCAATCTGAAGACGATTTGGTAATTTGGATTAAAGATGCTTTAAATAAAACTAAATATGGTGACTTAGAAGAATCTCAATTTCGTAACCTATTGCGCGTTTCTGAGACAACTGATAGTGCAGAAGTCATCAAGAATTTTATCCGCTATCAAGTAGGTAGAGATCAAAAATGGGGAAGAGGGAAAGAATCGTTAGCTGAGAGGCTAATTCAAGATATTAATGGTAACATCAAGGAAGTTGCTCAAAGAGTTGCTAAATCATCTCAAGCTGACTTTAAACCAATTTGGTTAGAATTGATTCGCCGTTATTTGGGTTATGGAGTTCGCCATTTAACCTATTTACGAAAAGGTCAATCATAGTTTTTCGTTATTTTTCGCTCGGGAGTAAAGTTTTATGCCACGATTAGTGATTTCAACGGTTGGTACAAGCATATTGACTAATCAGATAAATATCCGGTCTGAATCAGATTGGTATAATCTATTAGAAGAAAGAGCTAATGACAAGGAGATTGACAATAACGAAGATTTTTTAGAGGCAATGGAAGCGTTGCCTCGTAGAGCTAAGGAGAAACTTTATAGCGATTATGGACGGAAAATAATCAATCATAAGATTGATGAAATTAGGAGAACGAGTGCTGAATTAAATGGAATTTACGGATTGTATTGTGAGCCGTTAAATCAAAACAATCAAGATATACACTGGCTGATTGCTACAGACACTGCACAAGGTCAGATCGCTGCTAAAATTATTGAAGAATTTTTGAAATATCAAGGATTAACTAATATTAGCA
This sequence comes from Microcoleus sp. AT9b-C3, assembly GCF_036705485.1. Classification (NCBI taxonomy): domain Bacteria; kingdom Bacillati; phylum Cyanobacteriota; class Cyanophyceae; order Oscillatoriales; family Microcoleaceae; genus Microcoleus; species Microcoleus sp. AT9b-C3. The sequence goes on from NZ_JAUBUR010000005.1 coordinate 61,085, forward strand.
TTTACACACCTCCAGGACTATCAACTGCAACTACACAGAAATTTTCAGAAGGAATAGATGAACTACTTGTTTGGTTGCGAAACCAGATCATCCCTCTTAGAGAGCGCTACAAGATTTACTTTAACTTGGTCGGAAGTTTTAAGAGTCTCCAAGGCTACATGAACACAATTGGTCTGTTTTATGCAGATGAAATTATTTATATTTTTGAAGGAAAGTTATCTGAACTTATTAGGATACCTCGACTACCAATTCGAGTTGATGAATCTGCGATCGAACCTCATGCAGCGAAGTTAGCATTAATGAATGCAGGAGCAGGACTTTCCGATTCGGAAGTTACAAATATTCCAGAAGCTCTGATTGGTGATTGTGGTGGTAAGAAAGTTTTATCTACTTGGGGGCAGTTGATCTGGAATGAATGCAAGAAAGAATTATTCTCAAAAGATTTATTAGAGTTTCCCCGGCTTCAGTACGCAGATACATTTCGTGCTGATTACAACAAAATTAAAAATGAACAGCAGAAAAAAGTAGAGCTACAACAAGATCTAGCTAAAGTGTCTTGTCTCCTTATAGAATCGGAAGGAGATACTAGTGTCCTTAAAGAACATCCTGGTTTTCGATATGACAAATACACTAATAAAGGTGATATTGCCCATTTTCGAGTAAATCAAGGTTTGCGGATTAGTTGTACTTCATCTCAGGGAGTTTTAATACTACGTCATTATGGTAAAGAACCAGATGTGAACAAAAATCCATAACATTGCAAGAGGTTTTACTTAGTTAATTCTAAATTAACTTTAATCTGGAGATAAGTTATGTTTGACACCTTCAAAAATCGCCTAGAAATCACAGGAACCCTCACAACTGTAACCGCACTCCGCATTAGTGCAGGACGTTCCACCGAACCCATTGGCTCCGATTTACCCGTAATCAAAGATGCTTTGGGTAGACCTTTGATTCCCGGTTCAAGCTTTAAAGGTTCACTGCGCTCGCGCTTAGAAAGCTTCCTCCGAGGAATTGTGGGGAGCGATCGCAAATTAGTCGCAAACCCAGCAGTTAATGATGAATGGTCTCTCACTGCAACTGAGTTATCAGAATTTAAGGAAAAGATTCTAAAAAATGTTAAACAGGAAGAAAAAGAAGATCGATTAAATGATTTTATCCTCAGCAATACCGATCTAATATCCCATCTCTTTGGTTCTCCTTGGATAGCCAGCAAATTCCAAGTCCGCGACTTAACCGTACAAGCCGATGCGTGGTTCGGACAATATCAAGAACGAGATGGCGTAGCCATTGACAGAGACACAGAAACCGCCGCAGATGGCAAACTTTACGACTACCAAGTTGTACCCGCAGGAACGCCATTTGATTTTAAAGCTGTAGTTGAAAATGCTCGCGATTGGGAATTGGGTTTATTGACGATCGGTTTGCACCAATTTGAGACAGAACAAATACCTCTCGGAGGAGGGCGATCGCGCGGCTTAGGCGTGGTTAAACTAAAAATTGACAAAATGCGCTGGGTCGATGTCGAAAACCATCCCGAACTTTTATTAGAATACTTAAAAAAGTTATTCATGAAAGATGAAACGGCTTATAAAGATGTAACCGATTCTCAAAAAAATAAGTGGGTAGAAAAGCTGATCGATCGACTGAACAATAACATTTCTCAATCATCCCCTACTCAAACAGCTCAAGGGTAAAACTAAATATTGCATAAAGGAGGTCTCTATGGGTTTCAGCAGTTATAAAGATATCGGTGAAGTTCTCAAAGAGTTTCAGATTACTTATACTGAAGCTAATTTCATGGGAGAAACTGAATTTAGTATCCCTGAGTATTTTCGCGAAGACTTAGCATTTATGATGCGAGAAGCAGTTGTGGACAATTCAGAGTTTGCTGTGTGCGAAAATTTGATATATCCAGTTATCAAAGAAGTCTGGAAATCTTATTATAGTAAGTTTGTTCTCTGGAGCCATAGATCTCTTACCTACGACCTGAATCTGTCTGGTTTTCCTGAATATATTTTGGCTAAACGCTCTCCTTTGGGAAAATTCGTGTTTGAAAAACCTTATTTTCTGTTAGTTGAGGCTAAGCAAGATAAATTCGACGAAGGGTGGGCGCAGTGTTTAGCTGAGATGATTGCAGCACAGCGCTTGAATGACGATTTGCAGGTAACAATATTTGGGATTGTTTCTAATGGAAAAGGATGGGAGTTTGGCAAACTTGAAAATCAGAATTTTATGCACAATCAGGCTTTCTACACTATTCAGGAAATCGATCGCCTATTTGCTCTTGTCAACTATGTTTTTCAGCAATGCGAAATTCAGCTTGATGAGTTAGTAGCTGCTTAATTTCTAACTATCTCTTAAATTACTCACCCATGCACAAACGATTTGTCAATCATTGCACGATCGCCCTCACTATAATTCCCGACGGCCCAATTCTGATCAAATCCGGCAAAGAAGGAGCAGATCCAACTAAACCGGATATGGAATTTGTCGAGACTTACCATGCAGGAGGGAAGTCAATTTATCTACCGGGAAGCAGTTTAAAAGGTGCTATTCGCGCTCATGCTGAGAGACTTGTCAGAACCCTAGGAAGAGATAGCAATCCTAACGATCCGAAAGTTCTCTGGGCTAACGATCCATTGAATGACAAGCATGATTACTTGAAAAATAAATCATCCAGCGATATTTACAAGTTCTCTTCTTTTACCGATCGCATTTTCGGCAACACTTCAATTGCTAGCAGAGTTAGAATCCAAGATGCTCACCCAATTGATAAGAAACAGCTCAAAATTCAAGAACGCAATGGAGTGGCGATCGATCGCGTTTTCGGTTCCGTAGCCGTTGGCCCCTTTAACTACCAAGTCTGCACCGCCGGAGAATTTGGCACTAAAATACATCTCAAAAACTTTTCCTTAGCACAATTAGGCTTAATTGGCTTAGTTTTGCGAGACTTAAATGATGGCTGGTTTGGGCTCGGTTTTGCCAAATCTCGCGGTTTGGGGACGGTGACAGTCAAATATAACGAAGCCGTAGTTCAATATCCCGGTTGTAAATTAGATGAAGATACTCGCCAAATTCAACAAATAGTCAAACCCGGTCGATGGGGACACGCTTTCTTGCTGGGTGCCGGAGAATTTTTAGACACTGAAGAAGCTGCAAGTTATGGCTTTTCTAAACCCGATCGCGAACCAACTCCAATTCCTGCTGAACCGATGGATTTAGGTTTTGGAGTGCAGCTAAAATGGCAAGGCGACGGTGAAACTGGTGTGCCCAATTTATTTAAATGTGCAGTTCGTGGTTGGAGTGAATTTTTAAGAGGGGCCGCAGCATGACAGGATATGTTGGTTTTAAACAAGTTTCCTCATCAGCAGAACTTAAGAATTTGCTATACAAATTAGCAACTGAGAAAAGTTATTATTTTGTGCGATCGCCCCACGCAGTCAGCGGCATTTGCATGAAATTGCCCGATGAGTTTTTCCCCGGTTTTGAAGGGCAAATGTTTAATGCCGATCGCGAATTGCGCTGGAAAAAGCAGGGAAGTGCATATCAAGCGTTACTCCTGAGTCGAGTTGAAGCCGATTTAGAAGGCTTTGAGCCGATCGATAAAGATTGCGAGTGGCAAATTTGCGATCGCGCGGCTTACTTTCACCCTCTTGACGAACCAAAATTCCCTAAAACTTTTGTCTATAAAGGAGAAAAGAATGAAAAGATTGTCTATAACAATATTAGCATAGGTCAGCGATACTTTCAAGAAAAAAGAACTGCTACCGTTCATTTTGTCGCCCTCACAGTCAGGACTTAACATGACTACAAATCTCCCACCCAAGCCCCGGCGTTCTACACCGCCGCCAAGTAGTCCGGTTTCTAATAATCCCGCTGAAACTGGAGAACCTAAACCTTATGAATTAATTAGTTTCCCCAAGGAACGACCCCCAAAAAATCCTCCGGCCGGACATCACCAATATTTGGGCGATCGCCTGCACGGAACTTTGTTTCTAACTTTGAAAGTTCAGACTACTTTGCACGTCTCTACAGGCGTAGTTGTCATGGGTAGCGACATAGGCAGCCGGGTGCCTTTAATCAAAACAATGGTTCAAAATATTGACCAAAAGTTATCAATTCAAGGCAGTTCTCTCAAAGGCTGCATCCGGTCAGCATACGAAGCCATTACTAACAGCACTTTAGCAGTAATTACATCAAGATACAGAGATAAAATTCCGCAAGAACGCTTGCCATGTAAAAATAAACAAGAACTCTGTCCGGCAAGTCAAGTATTCGGTGCCTTAGATTGGCAAGGGCTAATTGAATTCAGCGATGCTAAATGCGAAAATACGGGCTTTGCTACGGGATTTATGCCATCTTTATATCGTCCCCGTCCCGATCAAAGACGAGCATATTTTGACGCAAGAGGCAACGTAGCAGGGCGCAAGTTTTACTATCACACAATTCGGGCGATCGACAAAGGTCAAAATCAAGGAATTACCGTTCAGCAAGCCGCTAAAGAGTATACTTTCAAAACACAGATACAATTCAAAAACTTAACAGCAGCAGAGTTAGGAACGCTTTTGATTGTGTTGGGGCAAGATCCAAAGTATCCGATCGCCCTCAAGGTAGGCGGCGGGAAGCCGATCGGCATGGGAACAATGACTGTGGAGGTAACAGCAGCAAGGGTGTTGCAGAATAAGGGAGATTTGCGCGATCGCTATTCCTCCTACAATCCTCCCGAATCTGACAGCATGACTGGCACAAAATTGCAACAATTTATGCAAAAAAATATTCAAGCTGCTCATTCTAGCTTAGTGCAAGCAACTCAATTGCAACAACTAGCTGAAGTGTTGAAATATCCGACCGATCTGGAACCTCCAACAGGAATGTATTAAATATGTCTAATACTGAATTAGTGACAGAATCTTTGACCGAAAACCAGTGGGAAATTGCCCACGCGATCGCTCAAACTTTAGTTAAAGAACAAACCGATGTAAATGAATTGGGAAAGGCGATCGCCTATCTCCGCAATGCAGTTAATCAAGATAGAGCTGATGCCAATTCCCGGTTTTTCAAGTATCTTAAAACCCTTGTCGCTAATGGCAGACAAATCGGACACAGTGGCAAAACCACAGATTATTACCGCAGCATCGACAAAGCTTGTAGCGATTGTCTCAAAGGATTTCAAGGGGATGCTAGCACTTTGCTGCAAATTTTAGGTTGGGCATCTCGTTTGATGCGTTACTACAAAGAAGCGGGGCCGATTGGAGAAGTTGTGGCCCCAGTTGTAGAGTCAGCGAGACAAGTTGAAATTGCTAAGGCGATCGGCAGTCATGAGTTTGCAGTGGGTCAAATTGTCGAAGCCAAAGTTACTGCTGTAAAAGGAAACAAGGTGACTTATGAAATTCTGGGAACTATCAGGCTAACTGAAAAAGAACCAAAAAAAGCACAATCCCTCTCTGAAGAACAAACGGTTAAGGTTGAAATTTTAGACATTAAGGAAGATGGGAGTCCCAAGAAAATCAAGTGTGCGGGCTAGAAACAATATTTGCCGATACCGAGCGTGTTCTGAGTGTAATATAGTGTAATATAAAAAGTGAGGCTCACAGTTGAAACTGTGCGCCTTGTAAACTTTGATATTTTTTTTGGAGCGATCGACCTATGTACAGGCTCAAAGATCCGGACTTGCCTAAATCAATAGCTCTAGCTGAGGCTAGAACAACTGAATCAACTGTTCAATCACCACCTACTAGAACGTATTTTGTAACAGGCAAGGACAACATGGCATACGAAGTAGAGTACACCGACGAGTTCGAGCAGTGGTACGAAACACTTGATGCACAAACGCAAGACTCTATTGATAGCTCGGTAGAGTTGCTCGAAGAAAGAGGGCCGAATCTTGCCTTTCCCCGGAGTTCGCGTATCAATGGATCTCGTCACCAACATATACGAGAACTTCGAGTACAACATCAAGGAGAGCCTTATCGAATCTTGTATGCGTTCGATCCTCGCAGGATTGCAATACTCCTTTTAGGCGGTAACAAAAAGGGTAATGACCGCTGGTATGAAGAGAATGTACCCAAAGCAGATAAGCTCTACGACGAACTCTTAAAAGAGCTTGAAAATGAAGGATTGATATGAAGACAAAGCCTTTTAGTGAATTGCGAAATCGGATGACACCAGAGCGAAGAGCAAGAAACAAAATACGCACTCAACTTGCTTTGATCCATCTTACTCTTTTGGAACAGCGAAAGTTGTTGGGTTGTACAGATGAGGAGCTGGAAAAAGACCTCAGCACTTTTGAGTCTGCTTTTTCTGAGTTGGATAACCCAGAAGATATTCAAGTCTCTACCCTCTCTCGCTACATCCAAGCTCTTGGTGGAAGTCTAAAATTAGTAGCTAATTTCCCTGACCAGGAGATTGTTCTTGCTCAGTTTGATTAACTGCTACTGGTGCAGTATCTTGAAGCCAAAGAAAGAGTAGAGGAGATAATAATCCTGCTCTTTCTTTGGAATAAAGATGACTTGACTTTTATCAAAATGACAGCTAGTCTTTAAAAGACTAGAAGGTTTAAGTTTTTCCAAGACTTTAACAACTCTTTCCCCGCAAGGGGATGGAAACACGCCTCTAGTAAGGTGATCATTGAACAGTTGATTCAGTTTTCACCACTTCCCCGCAAGGGGACTTTAATCGATCGACCTAATTGCTTCCCACACTTTTTCAGACGCGCGATCGCCCTTTCCCAATCCTCCATTCAGTCAAGGGCGATCGCCATTTTTTATGTTTTATATTGATAAGAATTCCAAATATTACCCAACAGACACAATCGAAGTGTCTGGGTAAATAAATAATTGCCGATCGCACCCCCCACTCCCATCCGCTCCCCGTCATCCCCCGATTTGTGGCATTCTATATCTGAAAACCTCACAAAACACCGCATGAAGGAGGGCAGCAAGTACCAGTCGCTCTTAGATTATCTGCGCGAAAATCGCCATCTCGACGAAGTAACCCTTAACTTCGCCGAAATAGAGGCATTGCTAAACGACGCACTCCCCCCTTCCGCACGCACTCAACAAGCTTGGTGGAGCAACCGCAAAAAGGGCGCTCTGCAAGCTACCGCTTGGATGGAGGCAGGATATCGGGTGGAAACTGTCGATTTCGACGCACAACGGGTAACATTTCGCAAGTTAATCCAGAAAATTCAGGTTCAGCAGGCGGGCGATGGCGTGCAGTGGAATGGCGAACTCATCAAGGCATTGCGTCTCCATATGGGGTTGACACAAGCAGAATTTGCACAACACATAGGCGTGCGACAGGCTACAGTCAGCGATTGGGAGAACGGGCAATTGCCTGCTCGTTCCACATCAAAACATTTGGATTTGATAGCCGAGAGGGCAGGATTCAAATACAGAGAGGAATCTGAAAATTCGGATTAGACTATTGACATATTAAAGGTAAACGTATATATTGTCAATAGGGCAGTTTAGTTAGCCGATCGTCAAGTGCGATCGCGCCAAAAAACAAAGCCCCCAAAAACAAAAGCCAGCGCCGCAAAGAAGGCACTGGCCGATTCAAAATTAAAAAATCACCTCTATGATACACCATTCTTTGACGCCTCGCCCGATTACCGATCGGGAAAAACGAATCATTCAGCTTTACGCTGACTGTCAACTGGCGATGACTCCGCAGCAATTCTACGCAAAATGGGATGTCCCGCAAGAAGCTCTAGCTCTGATTTGCTGTCGATCGCTTTCTACTGTGCGTCGCTGGTTTACCAGGGGAGGCAAGCACCGCCATCCCCAACTGCACGACTTGCGTCACCTCGCCTTGATGAATTTTCTGTTAGAGCATTTTGAAGCCATTCCCCCAGAACTTCGGCAACAACTTTGCTTAGCCAATTCGTAATCTTGCATTTTTTTCTAGCCACCTGACAAAGTAGGTGGCTTTAATTTAGCTGACCAGACGGGAATCCCCACACTATATCGCTTCGATTAGTGTGGGATGAAAGGCGTGTGAGGTGAGGATTCCACCCGTTGACCAATTCAATATACAGTTTTGAACCGTGAATGGGTGGATGACAAGACGAACAACCTCTTTATTTAATAAATTAATTTTACTGTTCAATATAATTATTCAATTGCTTGACAATGTATAGGATTTTTTGGTATTTTCGTAAAAATAAATGCGTAAAGGTCGTAACGCAATGAAAACAACATATCAGTATCAGTTTTATCCCGACATCAAGCAAAAGCTAACTCTTAACCATTGGCTAAGGATTTGCCGTTACTGGTATAATCGCCAGCTAGGCGATCGTTTTGATTGGTGGGAAATGAACCGCACTACTGTAAATGCTTGTCCGTTGATTGTTAGTATCTCTGCGCCTAGGGAAAAACCAAACTACTACTCACAAAAACAACAATTGCCGATTATTAAAAAGGATTTGGTAAAAGTCTTTCATAGTGGTGAGCTACTAGATTTTAAACAGGTAGACTCAACCATCTTGCAAGATGTTTCTAAGCGAGTAGATAAAGCCTTTGAACGGTTTATCGCTGGGGACAGCAAGGGTGGGCGATCAGGTAAACCCCGATTCAAGACTGAAGCGGATTATCGCACAATGACTTTTTCGACGGCTAACAGTGATTGGATTAAACTGGTTCGCAAGAATTGGATGTATGTTCGATTGCCAAAGTTAGGTGTCGTAAAAGTTCGGATGCACCGCTCAATCCCTGATGGATTTACCATCAAGCAAGCTAGTGTTACTAGGAAGGTTGATGGTTGGTTTATTCAGTTAATGCTTGAAGATGCTTCTGTTCCCGAATTCACTTTTGACAAGGTTAACCCTACATGGGATAACTCAGTGGGTTTGGATGCAGTGCTGCACGAAGATGTTTATTTGGCAACGTCTTCAGGTGAAAAGCTACCCTCGTTAAAACCACTTCGCAAAAATCAAGCTAAGTTAGACCGTATTTCGAGAAAGCGGAACAAGCGGAAACGAGGCAAAGCAGCTAGGCGCAAATTAGCCAAAAAAGAAGCTAAACAGCACCAAAAAATAGCTCGTTCTCGTCAAGATTTCCACTATAAGACGGCTCACAAGCTTGTGAGGTCAGGCGCTAAGTTCTATTTTCACGAAGACTTAAATCTCAAGAGCTTAACAAAACGGAATAAAGTTAAGCAAGATGATGAGGGGACTTACCTACCGAACGGTCAATCAGCCAAATCAGGACTAAATAAGTCTTGGTTGGATGCTGCATTTGGTCAATTCTTTAAGACGCTGGAATACATAGCCGAAAAAGCTGGATCAGTCGTCGTTTCGCAAAAACCTGCATACACCTCAATGCTTCTGTGCTATCGGAATGAAATTGTTTTCGCAGATTGTAATATTCGAGAATATTGGGATGAACAACATTCTTTAATGGTCGATCGTGATATAAATGCCGCGATTAACTTGAAGAAACTGGGGTTGGACATTTTCCCCAGTATAAAACGCCGTAACGGGAATCTTTCTGTAGTAGGAACTATGGATGACAGTACCGTGAAGGAAATTTTGCATACCCTTCATCGGGCTGCAAGAAGCCCACATCATACTGTACTCAGTTGATGTGGGAGATGTCACCCCCCTATAATTAAGCTGAGACAATCCCTGACAAAAAACAGATTTTTTTGTTTGGGAATTCGCTATGCCTTTCAGTGTTTATAAAACCATTGATGCCCTTATCTTAAATCGCCAACCAATCCATCAAAACATAACAGAATAAATAACCCCACCCAAAATCATGTCTTGACTTCGATCGATTAAAGGCTAGACTGATCTAAGCTTTACCATAAAATTTTCTCCCCGTTCATGAACATCGCTTATTTAGTCAACCTATATCCCAAAGTCAGCCACAGCTTTGTCCGCAGAGAAGTTATAGCCGTTGAAACTTGCGGCCTGAAAGTCGCACGCTTTTCGATCCGATCGTGCGAGTCAGAACTCGTTGATGAGGCCGACAAACTAGAGCAAGAATTGACTAAAGTAATCTTAGAAGTTGGTGTACAGGGGTTAGCGTGGGGCTTGCTCCGCGTTGCCGCAACTAGACCCATTCGATTCATCGAAGCTGTGCGGTTAATGTTCAAAGTAGGCTGGCACTCGGAACGGGGGATTTTGCGTCATCTAGCTTATTTAGCAGAAGCTTGCATTCTTTTAAATTGGTTTGCAGAATCCGGTACAGCACACGTTCACGCTCACTTCGGGACGAATTCCGCAACAGTCGCAATGCTGTGCCGCGTGCTTGGCGGCCCGACTTACAGTTTCACCGTTCACGGCCCTGAAGAATTTGATAAAGCCACACTTCTTTCCTTAAACGAAAAAATTAAGCGATCGACCTTTGTAGCAGCAGTTAGTTCCTTCGGTAAAAGTCAGCTTTTTCGGTGGTGCGATCGCACTTTTTGGTCAAAAATTCACGTCATACACTGCGGCGTAGATGCTGCATTTTTAGCTGCACCCTACGTCCCGATACCTGCAGCACCCCGCTTAGCTTGCATTGGCCGGCTCAGCGAACAAAAAGGTCATTTGTTATTGCTAGAAGCTGCTAAATTGCTAGCAATTCAAGGGTTAGAGTTTAAGTTGGTACTCGTAGGAGACGGGCCGCTGCGATCGGATATTGAAAAGCAGATTCTGCAACTCGGGCTGCAAAATCATATAGAAATTACCGGCTGGGCCAGTGGCGATCGAGTTCAGCAAGAGATTTTAGCTTCACGGGCAATGGTATTGCCGAGTTTTGCTGAAGGTTTGCCCGTCGTAATTATGGAAGCCCTCGCTCTCAATCGGCCCGTAATTAGCACTTATGTTGCTGGCATCCCGGAACTCGTAGAACCCGGTGTTTGCGGTTGGTTAGTTCCTCCCGGTTCCGCAGAAGCATTAGCGGTAGCCATGCGCGCGGTATTGGAAGCACCTTTAGAAAAGCTAGAACAAATGGGGAAAACAGGAGCCGAGAGAGTTGCTCAACAACACAATGTTGATTTAGAGGCAAAAAAATTAGTCGCGCTGTTTGAGAGTGCTTCAGAATCGTGCAAAACCTATTGATTAACTGACATCAAATCTGTTAGCATGGGAATTATTCCTATATCTCTTCTCTTTATCTGCGTGAATCAGCGTCAATCCATTCTCATCTGCGGTGAATAAATTATCTTTTTTTAACCGCAGATACAGGCAGATTAACACAGATTAACGCAGATGAATGAGATCGAGTCCGGTTGCAGCGTCCGTGATTGTTGACTGTTGACTGGATTGTACAATTCCGATGCTAACCGGATTTGATATGACATCTTGCACAATAATTAATAAGTCTTTCAAGAGCGGGATTTCCTGCCCACCCACAGGAAAATTAATTGTTTGTGGAACAGACCGTCGGGCCTGTTCCTTTAATTAAAGCAACCTACTTACAAACTGTTTAAGGAATAGGAACAGACCGCAACAACTTGTCAACAATCGTCTTAGCCCTCCTTCCCCCCGCCGGAATCAATCGGTGAGAAAGTACGTGCGGCGCCAAATCCTTCACATCATCCGGGGTAGCAAAATCTCGCCCCGAAATAAACGCCAATGCCTGGGACGCCCGGTGCAACGCCACCGCACCCCGGGGGCTCACCCCCAGAGTAATCTCCTCATCCTCCCGCGTCGATCGCACCAAATCTACCATATACTGTTTCAAAGAGCCTTCCACCTTCACCGCAGCGCACAAACGGCGCAATTCCTGCACCTCTTCCAAAGAAATACAAGGCTGCAAATCTTCAACAGCAAAACTATCAGAAAGCCGTTCCAACATTTGCAACTCTTCCAAAGCAGCGGGATAGCCCAATGTCAAAGACAAAGTAAACCTATCCATCTGCGCTTCCGGTAGCGGAAAAGTGCCTTGATATTCGATCGGGTTCTGAGTCGCAATCACAAAAAACGGCGCCGGAACATTCCGAGAAACTCCATCTACTGTCACCTGCTTTTCTTCCATCACTTCCAGCAAAGCTGACTGAGTTCGCGGCGTCGCCCGATTGATTTCATCGGCCAGCAAAACATTAGCAAAAACTGGTCCGGGCAAAAACTCAAACTCTCCGCTGCGCGGATTCCAAATATTAGTACCGGTGATATCCGTCGGTAACAAATCGGGAGTGCACTGAATCCGCTGAAACTTGCCATCGATCGATCGCGCCAAAGACTTCGCCAGCAGCGTTTTTCCCACACCGGGCACGTCTTCCAGCAGCGCGTGCCCACCCGAAAGCACGGCTACTAGCACCAAGCGAATAGCATCCGCTTTGCCGACCATAGTTTTGCTTAGATTTTGTTTGAGCCGCTCAATATGTTGTCTCATATCCCTGATTACTAAGTGCTAATTGCTAATGGTTGATCGAACATCAAACTGCCAAAATCTTGAGTCTTTGCCTTGCGGAATTCGTATTTGTAAAACTACAATTGTTCTGACTCATCTTCCACCATTTTTAAACCTATGACGCTGTTCTAGATCACATAATTATTAGACTTTAGCAGTTAAGAGGCTTCTAGCAATATCGCAATCTGCCTGAATTTGAGTTTTGAGATCATCCAGAGAAGCGAATTTTTGTTCCGGCCGCAAAAACTCTACCAAACTCGCGCTCAAGGTTTTACCGTACAAATCCCCAGACCAATCTAACAGGTGAACTTCCACAGTGGGTTGCAGCCCGTCTACCGTCGGGCGACAGCCAACATTCATCACCCCATTGACAAAGGATAAATTTGATGATATTGCGGAGATTAGAGATTTGGCATTTTCCTGCTGATAGGAAGAACTTCCATCTTTCATCTTTTCCCCTCCATGCTTCACCGAGACTCGCACCGCGTACACGCCAAAACGTGGCAAAAATTTTTCCGGTGGCAGTTCGATATTAGCAGTAGGAAATCCGATCGTCCTACCCAGCCGCTGTCCGCCAACCACAGTCCCGACTAAACTGTAGGGTCGCCCCAGCAACTGATTCGCTCTTGGGAGGTCGCCGGATGCCAGACCTTCGCGGATTGCAGAACTGCTGATCCGATCGCCCTCACCGCAATTGTGGAGGGGTACAAGAGCAACATCAATACCGTAACCCGACGCGATCGACTGTAAATCCACAGCCGTTCCAGCGCGTCCCCGCCCAAAGCGAAAATCAACCCCCACACTAATTCGACTCGCTTGCAGTTGCCGCACCAGAATTTCCTCAACAAACTCAGAAGCAGTCAAGGCCGCCAATTCTCGATCGAACGGCAGCAGCACAAGTTGCTCGACGCCCATTGCTGCGAGCAATTCTACCTTTTCTGCCAGAGGTGTCAGCAGTTTTTTCGGTTGACCCGTAAAAAATTCTTGCGGGTGCGGATCGAATGTCACCACAGTGCTGTAAAGTCGATCGACCCCATCAGAATCGATCCCAGAGAAGATGTTGCCGTCGGCCCTAATGCCTATCAAACCCTCGAAATTATGGCTGCTGCCAGTTCTATCCGGCGGTGCTGCTGAGTCATTTTCGCAGGTCGCCGGATGTTCTGTTTCCAAATTTTGATCTTTGCCAACGTTGGAGCGCAAGTTTGGCCCCGACGCAATAACCGTCGCAGAATTTTGCCTAGGCGAGCGATTTAAAATTGGCTGCACGACTTGTCGATGCCCTAGGTGCAAACCATCAAAGTTTCCCAAGGCAACAGAAGTTGGAGTCAGAGCAGCGGTACAAGAAGAAGTTACCCACACGCTTAAAATTTTGACATACTTAGCCAGATTGCGATCGCCAGTCGATTTTAGATTTTAGATTTTAGATTTTAGAATTGACTCCACAGATAAATCTGGAAGTTTGAACTTTGGTCTAAACTTTTTGGTTTTCCACGACAGGAGTACGTGGAACGGTATCCGTCTTTGAGTGAGGTCAATCGATTTTCGATTTTCGATTAAAGAATTGAAGCATTGACCCCACGGATAAATTCGGGGGGCAAGTTTCATCGGATACAGGTTTTTTATTTCTGGGTACTGAGTCTGCTTTCGGAATGAATCCGGGGGCTTGTATCCTGGATGCTTGATTGTCAGCCCTCGCTTAAATTTCAGATTTCACTGATCCAGATTTCAGAACCATCTGACAAGCTCAAATCCCTCAGACAGACACTTGAGGCGCTTGCACCGACGCTTCAGACAAATCGTTATCAGGAGGCAGCAATTGTAACGACAAACCTTCCCGCGCCATCAAGCTATTCGGGAACCTTTGAGCCACTTGTTCTCCCACCTTGTCTAAAAACTCGTCATTGTGCAGCGGGTCGTGGTGAAAAATCACCAACTTTTTGACATTAGCAGCCTTTGCCACCTTCACCGCTTCCTGCCAAGTCGAATGTCCCCAGCCGACCTTGCTGCTCTTCTCCGCATAATACTCCTCATCGGTATAAGTAGCGTCGTAGATCAGCACCTCAGCATCCTGAGCCAAATACAGCACATTTTCGTCTAAACGATCGGGAAAATGTTCGGTATCAGTCACGTAAGCAGCCGCATACCCCCGCCAGTTGACGCGGTAGCCTATAGCTTCCCCCGGATGGTTCAACAAAGCAGTTTCCACCTTAATCTCTCCGAGTTCCAGCGGTTTGCCCACTTCTATATCGTTAAATTTCAGGTCGGCCCCCATAATTTGCAGGGGCACCGGAAAATTGGGGTGCAGCATCTGGTCGTGGAGGCGCTGCTGGATAGTAGCCTTATTAGGAGCAATAGCCCCATAGATGTGAAAGCAGTTCCCAGGAATAAAAGCTGGGACAAAAAATGGGAATCCTTGAATGTGATCCCAGTGAGAGTGAGTAAAAAACATATGAGCTTTTACGGGCATCTGGGACAGGAGAGTTTGTCCCAAAACCCGCAATCCAGTACCGCCATCGAAAATTAGGCGACTCTCACCCACTCGCATTTCTACACAGGGCGTGTTGCCCCCGTAACGTACTGTTTCTGCCCCGGGAGACGCTATGCTACCTCTAACGCCCCAGAAGTGAACCGTGAATTGGTTTTGCATACTAGACATGGGTTTTCTTGCAAGATTGTTCCGGCGAGTTATCGGTAAGGTGTTTACATATTACTAAGGGCTTGTGCGATCAAACCCAAGTTCTTTCACGGTCGAGTTCCCCACTTGTTGGAAGTGCCAAGAGTCTCGCTCATCGCGAGAATCCATAACTGTTGGGCTTGACAACTGAGCAATAAGTTACAAGGTAGACTAATCAAGTCTCGATCGTAACTATTCTTTTCGTCTCTTCACTAGCCTAACCTCCGCAGACACACTTTGGGGCCGCAGTTCTGTCTGAGTTTGGTCAAAAGCCACTGTTTTTCCAGCCTCCGCACTTACCGAACACGATCGCGCGGTCGGTTGTTTGCCTTGCTGCTTTACGGGTTGGCACCTGGATGATGGCTTTCCTGCTATCTAGTCCGGTCGATCGACCATAATATGCAGGTGGCGGGGGTGTTGTGCGCCGATATCTGGCTGATATTGCCGATCGGGCGTGAACGCGCCTCTACAAGAATGACGGTTAATTTACCCGACTGGAGATGGTCCCGCCATTTAACCCCTGCCCATAAGCATCCGGGACTCCTTTTTAGCAGAACCCGGTTTAATTAACTCAACTCCCATTAATTCAAAAATCTTAGCAGTTTAAGAATGCTTCTGCTATTAATTATGCGCCAAGACTGTCTGGATTCTGGGCCCGCCCAGAGGCTGCGCTTCGTCCAGCTAGCGGTCAAGCTGAACCTAGCCTCATCTGACACCGGGTAGCAGCGAGAGTCCGGGCCAGGGGGCAAAAGGCTAAGTTTTCGTCGTGCATTTCTTGGCGGACGAATTGAATCACTCAAAATTCCCCTCTTTTCTGAAATTAAAAAATTTCGATTTTTTGCCATCCTGCCAACCCCGATCGCCCTTCTGTCTCAAGAGTGATGCAGAAATATTCCCTGTTAATCTGTGGTGCTTTTCTCAACAATCTTCAATAGCTCTATTTTGGGTAAGGATTTCTCGGAATTCCGCGCAGTTGCGGTACTCGTCACGGGTTTGAATTTCGGGTATCATAGAGTCTTAGACTCTTGTTTACCGAGAATCTAACTCAGTGCTAAAAAAGCCTGGATAACTTTAAGTTATTTTTCAAAAAAGTCAGTATGAATGAAGTTAAAAAAACTACAACCAAGCTGAATAGATCGCCTGTGAAAGTGGCCGATCGCACTTTGCAACTCGAATCGCTCCCCTTGAGCGAATTGTCCTTAGAAATGACTCAGGGCCAAGCTTTAAGGGAATTTAGTTCGGACGATCGCCCGGCGGGAACCCCAACAGCCACAAGCCGGACTGCCGAAACAAGGCGCCGGAGGGTAGATGGCAAGACATCCTGGGATCGATCGCCTGTGGTTTCTACCGCCTTTCTCAAGTGGCTGCTAGAGCGTTTGACTCGATCGAAAGGTTGGCTGGCAGTTATCACCCTGGCAGCAGTTTGGGGGTGGTGGAACAGTGAGTTACTGTTTTCCACAGGCCTGGGGATAGCAGCGATGATGCTGGTTTACCGAGGGCAGTCGTGGGACTGGCAATTGCTGCGAGCAAAAGGCGAGCAATTTTGGGAGGGCCCGAACCGCCGGTTCGTTTTAGCCGTGGGCACGGGCGGGATTGCTACCTTGGGCGCTTACATGAGTTTGGGGATTTGGGCGGACTCAAGCAGCCACTGGATGGCTTTGAGCCTGATTTTGCAGAATTTGGGCACGATCGCGATTGCAGGGCTGTTGCTGCGACAAGGGTTGAGTCGGAGGGCCGCAAAAGATGAAGTGGCACTCGATCGCATCTTGGCGGATTTGACTGATGCTGACCCCGTGAAGCGTTTGATTGCAGTGCGGCAAATGACCGATTTGGTGAATAAGGGTGGGTTTGGCCCTGTGAGCTCCGTCAAAAGTTCGTTAGCGAAGCCCTCGCAGAGGATCGCCCGTTCCCGCGCTGCCGAGTGTTTTCGCCTGATGCTGAGTCGGGAACCAGAAGCTTTAGTCCGCAATGCCCTTCTCGAAGGTTTGCAGACTTGGGACGCTACTTATGGCATGGCTTTAAAATCCAAAAATCAAGTCATCGACTATTAGCTGACCGTCAAAAGCGTAAAAAGTAATTTTATGAATATTCGGAGCTTTTACGCGCAGGGGAGCCCTAGGGGCGATCGGAGAATTAGACCCGACCAGATTGGGCGCCGGCATTTCATCCTGAACGATTGCGTTGCCGTCAATGTCACAAGCAGATAAAACAGTTCGCCGCGAACTGGTGACAAGTCCTGACACCCAGCGAACTGGATACTTAAAAGTTACTTCTATCAGTCCGCTTTTGGGGGCCCCCATTAACACTGTTGCCCCAGAACCCGTGAAAAAGGCTGGGTTTGAAGGTTGGATGGCGACGGCATTGCTAAAAGTCACCCCCCAATGTGCAAACTGGTGTTCTACTACTTCAAAGCATTTCAAGTCTTCTAAAGCTACGCGGACGATCGCAGGTACAGTTGTGGCGCGCGATCGCACCTCTGACCCTGCGCCTGAGCGTTCTGGAGTAGCGACAAAAGACTTTTTGCCGTTTAAATCCATGCTTCGACAGGCTGTGTCAAATTCTGCCAACCCGTCAGATTGAAGACTTTTCGCATCAACCATAAAACCCTCGCGATCCCTTTTTCTGAGCAGTTGCATTTTAGTAGACCTCCCTGAGATTAGTTGTTTCTTGTGTTTTGGAATTGATAACGGCGAGGCCAGTGATTGCCAAACCTGCAATTAGGAATCGAAACCCCATTGCCCGCCCTCCAACAAAGACTTTCGACCTCAAAAGCCACTGCTCCGCAAAATATCGTGATTAATGATTCGTGATTGGCGAGCCTCGGCCAACCTGCCGCCTGCCTGAAAGCGAGTTCTAATACTCCTCCTTTCCGAGCGCCTGCTTTCGGGGTTGGCGAACAGACTCTATTATCTTGAGGGGTCTTACCCATCATTTTGCTATTATCTCCGATCGGCGCTAGTTTGCAAGGGTAAGGATAACTACACAGCCGAATTGCCCAAATCGCAAAAGTTACTTGCTGTCTGTAGTTTCACGCTTCACCTGTACTAAAATAGATTTAAATCATTACTCAATCTTTACAAAAACGCCACCAGCTTTGCAAGTTTTTTAAACAAAGACGGGGCGACGGAAAAGAATCTAAAATATAACAGCGATTGAGGTTAGTTTATGCTTGTACCCCTCGGCTTCGGTCAGCGATCAATAGTTACTTCTCTCGGCAGAATGGTCTACTACACTGCTGAAAAAATGCCTTGGATGGGGTTGCCGACCTCAACTTCGGAAAATCAACCTAACTTAGTATTTTTTCACGGTTTTGGCGGCGGATCGAGTGCCTACGAATGGTCGAAAGTTTATCCGGCTTTTGCGGCAGAATATCGAATTTTAGCCCCGGATTTAATCGGTTGGGGGCGATCGGAACATCCGGCAAGAAATTATCAGGTAGAAGATTATATCACAACTTTGATCGAATTTCTCGAAAAAACTTGTGGCAGTCCGACAGAGGTGATTGCTTCTTCGCTAACAGGGGCGATCGCGATTCGAGCGGCGATCGCACGGCCCGATCTCTTCAAATCCCTAATTTTGACCATACCCAGCGGTTTGTCGGACTTCGGACAAGATTACGGCAGCAGTTTCTTCGCTAAGCTAGTCAACACGCCGATTTTAGACAAATTGCTCTACAGTACCGGCATCGCCACAGACGGCGGCATCCGTAGTTTCCTAGAACAACGACAATTTGCCGATTCGCGTCGCGTTTACCAAGAAATTGTAGATGCTTACCTCGCATCTGCTTTGGAACCAAATGCAGAATATGCCGCCCTGTCTTTTGTGCGGGGAGATTTGTGCTTTGATTTGTCGCTGTACATCACTCAGCTAACAACGCCGACAGCGATTATTTGGGGAGAAAAATCGCAGTTTACCGGGCCCGATATCGGCCAGCGGTTGGCAAACCTCAACCCCGAAGCAATCAAAGTTTTTCAACCTCTGGAAAACGTAGGTTTGACTCCGCAGTTAGAACTTCCCGCTGTCACGATTGGCTTAATTCAGCAATACTTAAAATTGCTTTCGGAAGGGTGAAGAAGTTCGGCAACGGATTTTTTAACGGATGCAAACGGATGTTACGGATAGAGGTTCCAGGATCGAGGGAAGAACGAAGATTAATTCCCCACTACCCATAGATGTCAACTTAATCCTAAAGACCGCTGTATCTCTCCTTTATATCCAAGTCTAGCTCCCCCTAAATCCCCCTTAATAAGCTATGCTTTATAGAACCCATTTGAGATATTTTTGGCAATCGGGTAGGATAGCTAAAAGGGGTGAATTAAAAGCAGACGGGGGAGGAAATGGGGTATTCAAGCGATGTAACAGACAAAGAGTGGGACATAATCGAGCCATTATTACCCCATCAGAAGAAAACAAGACCCCCAGTGTGGACTTGCGCGGCAAATTCTCAACGGGATATTGTATCAACTCAAGAATGGTTGCAACTGGGCAGACTTGCCCAAAGATTTTCCACCCTATTCAACGGTCTTCTGGCATTACAAACAGTGGTGTGAAGATGAGAGCTTAGACCAAATCATGACAGAATTACATGGACGAGTGCGGGAACAAGTAAAAAAAAGCCTCAGTGGACAACTCTAATCATGATTGACTCACAAGCGGTGAAAAACACTTGTAATGCAGGGATTGAGTCGAAAGGGTTTTGTTTTTACAAGACGACAAATGGGATTAAAAGACATCTAGCAGTTGATATATTGGGCTTCCCCTTCTTTACCCACTGCACCAAAGCCAGCGTATCTGATGACCATCGGGGTTGATTGAAATGCTGACCGAAAATATCGATTACTTCAAATCTAAACCGCTGGAACTGACGAAGATTACCATCTTGGTAGAGCATGGTTATCATCCTGAAAAACTGACGAGCTCATTGGAGCCGATTTATCCTCAAATTACAGCACTTCCAGATGTTATGAGGTACAGTAGCAGCAATTAGTAAACCAGTTTTTGAGATGTTTCGGATTAATTAAGTCAAGAGCCACAGCAATTATCATATCAACCATTTTAGTGGTCGTTGGCGAAAACTTTCGCAATAAAGATTTAAGTTGCGACCACCATAATGCAATCGGATTAAAATCAGGAGAGTATGGAGACAAACATAAAATAGAAGCACCGACAGATTCAATCATCGATGTAATTGAATCTACTTTATGCGCGGGTAAATTATCCATCACTACTACTGTTCCCGACCACAATTGTGGCACTAAACATTTTAAGGGTAAATACCTCAAATGCTTTGCCATCCATTGAGTTATCAATTGTCATGACTGCCACTACTCGCTGGATACTAATTGCACCAATTACTCTGACTTTTTTCCCTCGGTAAAAAGGTTTAACCGCGTAGGCTCTAGTTCCTCGTGCCGAACGTGCATGAGTTCGGTTTAAACAAGCGTAATACTCCT
Source organism: Microcoleus sp. AT9b-C3 (assembly GCF_036705485.1). Lineage (NCBI taxonomy): Bacteria > Bacillati > Cyanobacteriota > Cyanophyceae > Oscillatoriales > Microcoleaceae > Microcoleus > Microcoleus sp. AT9b-C3. The sequence goes on from NZ_JAUBUR010000005.1 coordinate 81,556, forward strand.
GTCTCCTCTAAAAATACGCTTATTGAGAGGTTCCATATGCTTGACTTTTTCCGCATACTCTAACCTTAACTTCATGACTCTTTCTGTTCCGGCTTGGCTACTCCTGACAGTTTTTTTTACGATTTAATCCCAACTTCTGTAAGGCGTTACACATGGCTGTTCTACCCACGCAATTTCCCGTCTTCACAGGCTTATAACTCACACAATTAGAGCAGGGTAAGCTCATCTAATTTGGTATAATTGTACTTGACAAAAAGCCGCCAATAAGATCTATATCTGTGCACCGAACTCAAACCTATAATTAAGTTTGAATCTTAACAAAGTCAATCAAGTTGAAACGGAGTTAAAGACAATGACAAATGGTTTTGCACCTCGATTGAAACTCGCTGTAATATCTCCAGCTAAAAAAGCAGAAAAACGACAGTTAACACCTCTGAGCGAAATCCAAGCCAATTTATTGAATTATGTAGCAGAGCTCCCCGACCCCAGAGTTCAAAGAACCCAAAAACACTTATTAAAAGATATTTTAGTAATCTCTATTTTAGCCGTCATTAGCGGTGCAGAAGGTTGGGAAGACATGGAAAATTATGGCATAGCTAAACAACAATGGTTAGAGGAATTTCTCGAATTACCCAATGGTATCTAAGCGTGATGATACTTTTCGACGAGTCTTTGAAAGAATTAATCCTCAGGATGAGAGAACAATGTTTAGCGAAGTGGCTTCAAAGTATGCTTGGTTCGATAGTTGGCGAGATTATCCCTATCGATGGCAAAAGTGTTAGAGGTTCTTATGACCGTAATCTAGGCGTAAAAGCTTTGCATTTGGTCACGGCTTGGGCAAGTGAACAGCATTTAGTTTTAGGGCAAGTTAAAGTTGAGGATCATTCCAACGAGATTACGGCAATTCCGGCACTCTTAGAATTATTAGACCTGAGCGGGGCGATCGTTACCATTGATGCGAGGGGAACTCAAACCGAGATTGTGAAACAAATTCGCCACAAAAAAGCTGATTATATTGTATCTCTTAAAGCCAATCATCCCACTTTACATTCTCAGGTTAAAGAATGGTTTGATACCAGAAGAGCTAATAACTTTGAAGGCATTAACGTTAGTTATAACCAACAAATTGAAAAGGGACACCATCGCACTGAAAAACGTTATGTTTGGGCTGTTCCTTTAGAGGCTTTCGGTGGTCTTTATCAACAAGACCAATGGTCGGGACTGCAAACCATCGTCATTATTGAAAGAATCCGCCATCTTTGGAACAAAACGACTCGTGAAGTCCAATTTTATCTGACTTCTCTGCCTGCGGATGCTCAAGTTCTTGGTCGTGCCCTTCGTCAACATTGGACGATTGAGAACCAAGTTCATTGGACTTTAGATGTCACGTTCCATGAGGATAAATGTCGGATTCGTTCAGGTCATAGTCAAGAGTAATTTGGCCATAGAGAGACGGATAGCACTTAACGCTCTTAATCAGGAGAAAACATTGCAGCGTAGTCTTCGTCAAAAAATCAAACAGGCTTCTATGAATAATGATTATATGATGACGGTTCTCAACTCGTTTTGTCAAGCTTGATTGAGATGCTCTTACCCTGGAGAAGATTAAAGCTGATTCCGAGACTTAAGTTGCAAATATCGGTTAACTAATTGCTCGCTAATTTGATTGGCTGGTGCATCCAAAACCAAAACCCCTTTTTGTTTCAACTGTGCAAAAGCTACCTGACGCTGTGCTAGTAAATCTAAAGCTACAGCACGATTATAAGTAGGTGTAATTTCCACGGTGGAAGTGTGAGCGATTTTGTCAACGAGAGGGTCGCGCAAAGTTACACAAAAAGGCAAATAACGAGGTGTTAAACGCGCTAATGCCGAAAGCATTTCTGTAGATGCGGTAACGTCTACTAAATCAGTAATTAGCACAACTAATGCACGGCGAGTTTGTTGACTTACTAATTTAGTTACAGCACCAACATAGTCTGGTTCTAACAAAACTGGCTGAATTGGCGCCAGGCGTTCAATTAATTTAGAGTGTTGATGTTGACCCCTTTCCGGGGATATCCAAGTCGTGATTTCCCGATCGAACACACCGACTCCCACCCGATCGCCCCGATTTAGTCCAGCCAAGGCTAAAGACAGCGCTGCATTCACTCCCCAGTCAAAACGCTTCAAACCCTGCACTCGCGCCGTCATCAGCCGTCCCCTGTCGAGTAAAATAATCAAAGTTTGCTCTTTTTCTGGTTCTAAAACTCTGACTAAAGGGCGCGATCGCCTCGCAGTAGCTTTCCAATCAATCAAGCGAGGATCGTCACCAATACCATATTCCCGCAGTTCGGCAAATTCAGTTCCCATGCCGAGTTTTTGTAACCGCCGCATTGTGCCACTATTTTCCAATGTTAGCCGAATAGAGAGTTCTTTCAACATCACTAAATCGGGATAAACTGCCACTTTTTCACTAGCAGGTATTTTCCAGTCGTTCCATGCTAAACCCCAGTTTCCCAACTGCCGTACTTGAATGTCTCCCCACTTATATTCTCCGCGATTTGACGGGCGGATTGTATAAGTTAATTCCAGATCGCTGTTAGGGTTGAGGTCTGCTTCCAACAGCGCTTGAGAGACATCAAACTCTAGCGGATAGGAGTCGCGCAGGCGAATTTTAGCTGTTTGATTTGCCGTTAGCGCAGCCCTCGGAGAGGATCGCACTGACAGTAAAACCGGATTATCTCGCCCAATCGAAAGTCTGTGCAACGGATGGCGTGTCACTTGCACCCGATGAGATTTCACGCGCAGTGCGTCGGTAATGGCTAGACCTACAATTAAACAGTCAAATAGTAAAGTGCCGATAATACTTGTCTGCTGATTTACCAGCATAGCGAGCAAAAGGGCGATCGGAATGGCGATCGCTAACAGGAAATAAAGGCGAATAGCAGGAATCATTACAATTTCTGATTAAGATACTGGTGTACACAATTCAACGAGAGTTCCGTCTGGACATCTAACATAGGAAACAATCTGACCCCAAGGTTTTTTGAGAGGTGCTTTTAACTCTAATGCACCTGCTGCGATCGCTTGTTGATGTGCCATTTCTACTGAATCAGTGGTAAGTGCTATTTCCACACCTAAAGGTTTATCCGATGAATCAGCCGAAATATAACCATTTGGGAAATTTGACGCGCCTAGAGAATGTGTAGCAAAAGATAAAGTTGTTTCCCCAGTGTCAAGTTCACCATAATCTCCTGATTCATCAATGAACTTCTTTTTGAACCCAAAAGCCATTTCAAAAAAAGTCAATGAACTTAGTACGTCAGCAACGTAAATAATTGTATATCCGAATTTCACTTGCTTTCTCCCTTTACATGATTTGCAAGTAGCTTACGTCGTTCGCCAGTATACCTCCACCAAGGCTTAGCTGGTTCGCCATTGAGGAATCTTTTGACAGAAATGAGAGCGTCAAGTACACATGGATCGTGGCGGTGTCCCATGACATTAGCAAGTTCGTGAAAGACTTCTAATGGCGATCGCATTTTAAGTTGCTCTGGTTGCTCAATACCAATGCTTCGCAAATCCGCACTAATTGATTTCCCAATGTTTGGAAGGTCTTCAAGCTTCTTGACTTCGTTTAGAGACTTCTTCATACTTCTGGTGTGGTATTTTTGAACTCAATTCCTACCATACTTGCGTAATAAAGATTTTTTGTCATGAATTCGATTCCTCCAAACGAAACGTAAACATAACACAATCGCTCGGTGTTTCTGGATTACCAACAGCCGAATACAGATTCATCGCTGCTGTATTTTCGCGATCGGTAAGCACCCAAGCTTCTGTACAACCCAACTCACGAGCGACCTCAAATACTGCATTCATCAAACGCTTCCCCAAACCTTGCCGACGATGAGTTTCTGCTACGCTAACCTCGTTAATCCACAGTTCGGGACGTGCCTTGTCGGGATGAACATAATGAACTGCTGAGACAAAGCCGACAACTCGATCGTCATCGATTGCAACAGCCAGATGGTGGCGCGAGTCTGTCAAAAATTCTTCAGTACGTCGGATATCGATCGAGTTGTCAAAGACATCTGGATCGACCTTCTTGAGAATATCTACATCATTACGATCCAGAATTTTGATTGCGATCGTCATAGTTATATTTCAGTTTACCTCGGTACAGCGACTTGTTTTAATACCGAAGCAATTACCGAATCAATTTGCAACCCATCTAGCAGCGATTCTGGTTTGAGAATCAGACGGTGACGCAAAAGTGGCAGTGCGATCGCCTTCACATCATCAGGAGTAGTATAATCCCTGCCAGCTAGCCAAGCGTGAGCTTTACTGCTTTGCAACCAAGCTACTGCCGATCGCGGAGAAGCACCCAATGCCAAATCGGGATGTTTTCGCGTATTGTGTACCAAAGCTAGCACGTAATCGAGCACTTTCTCTTCTACTTTGACAGTTTGTACTGCTTGACGGGCGCTAAGTATTTGCTCTACCGTTGCTAAAGATTTGATCCTAGCTAAATCGAGGCGTTTGGCGCGAAATCCTGCCTCTGCGTTCAGCAACATTTGCTTTTCGGCGACTGCATCGGGATAGTCAACCACCAGTTTAAATAAAAATCGGTCTAACTGAGCTTCTGGTAGCGGATAAGTGCCTTCAAATTCTAGGGAATTTTGAGTTGCGATCGTCCAAAATAATTCTGGCAGAGCTAAAGTCTCACCGTCTAACGTTACCTGCTGTTCTTCCATTGCTTCTAGCAGTGCTGACTGGGTTTTCGGAGGCGTGCGATTAATTTCATCCGCCAGCAAAACTTCAGTAAACACTGGCCCTTTTTTCAGGGTAAAACTGTGGCTTTCAAAATCAAAAATATTTGTTCCCAAGATATCCGACGGCAAAATATCCGGCGTTAGTTGAATGCGGCGAAAATCTGCTTGAATCAATTGGGCGATCGCTTTTACAAGTAGAGTTTTCCCGGTTCCAGGCACTCCCTCAATAATCACGTGGCCGCCGCTCAAAAGTGCCACTAGCAAGTGCTGTACAGTGGAAGATTGACCCACAACTATTTTGTCGAGGGCTTGGCTGAGGCGTTTAAAAATCGAGTTTGTTTCGCTCATTTTAGATTTTTCCTGTCAGAGGGGAGATGTTGACGGATCTGCTGCCATTTACCCAACCAGGTTAGCAAATCTGAATCGCTGATTCGGCCTTTAGGTGATGGAGATCGCAGAAGTTCTGACAATTCTGCCGCTTTTCGCCCTGTTTGCTCCACCCAAGCATTTGTTAGGGTTTCACTTTCCAGCGATCCCTGTCCCAATAATGCTTTTTGCAGTTGTAACAGTTCTTCTTTTCCGATAATTTCTACCGCAAAATCAGTGCTGTTTGCTTTTTGCAAAACACCCGCTAATGCTTGAATGTAAGCTTCGCTGTTGTCAACCTGTGGCGCTGATATAGTTACAGGCTGTCCAAACCTGTTCCACCCGGCAAAAATAGCAACGAGTAAAATAATTGTACCCTGTATCAAAACGGGAAATAGAGGAGTTTTGGCTAAATAAGTGAATAAATTTCCCTCGTATTCGCGTTCAAGAACTTCTGGATCTTTGTAGCCGTGAATGTATTCGTCTACCCAGACTTTGTTGAGGATTTTACTCGTTCCCTGACTTTGCGGGTTGCTCGAATTTTGGATTAATTTCACTGCTAGAGCCTGCTGAACCCCTTCTATTTCTTGTTCTCCACCTTCTAATTGAGTAACCAGCCGTGCTAAAAATTCATAATTACCTGGAAAATCCTGATAAGCATTAGCAGCTAAATGGGAAGTGCTGGAAAAATAAACTGTTCCCTTACCCAGTGTTCTTTTCCAAACTATTGCCCCAAATTGATCGTCTAAAACTTGTTTTTTATTGCTGGGATATCTCCGCCCCGTGTCAATCTTTATTTCCCCGGCTGAAGCTGGGTACAAGCTACTAAAAGGTGCTGGTGTCACCGGTGTGCGAACTCCCAAAATTACTAAAGTATTGCCGTGTTCCACCCACTTTGTCTCTGGCTCAGAAACAACTTCTGGTATCAAGCTACTATAGATACGTAAAAGTGTACGGGGCGGTTTGGCATCTTGGTTTTTAGCAAAGTCTTCAAAAGGTTTTTGCCAGCGCTGAAGCTCGGTTCCCCGTTTTGACATGAAAGCATACCATGCTCCGTAGCCGTCCGGCGCTCTATTATAAGTAGAACCGCTGTTGACTTTGTTGTTAGCAGGAGCAAATAACAGGGTAATGATAATTATTGCAGTAATGGCGATCGCTCCCAACAACCATAACCTACGCTTTGACAATTTCATCGCTCGTTAAGTAAGTAAATACAAATAAATATAACATGAGGGCGGGTTTTGAATGAATCAGCTCACTCCTCATGTAGAACATATTTGACATCTTTTAGCATTCATCAATCACATTACGGATCACCAATAAACTTGGTTTTTTACCATCGCATTTTTAATGGAATCAGATTTAACTTACACCCGAACCTCAATTTTCAGAAATTCCCAACTGGGTGATGCTTAGACATATAAAACTCTAAGTATTTTTACTTATCATTGTCTCTCCTGATTCACTTTTGCCCGCTGAATCAGTGAAAGCTGCCTCTTGGGGGGCCGAAATCTGGGATTTAAGCTCTCCTCTACAGATGTGGAAAATCCCCTTTTTATAGGGATGAAAAAAAGATCGCAATTTTTCCGGATCAAACTTATTGATGATGAAAGTTAAACATCCCTATATAAATAGGTCTAAGTAGGTGTAATTATTTACACTCAAGATTTGATCGGGGGCAATCATACCTTCAGAGGCTGATTGGGCAAGCATTTTTACTTGATTTACCTGCACGTATGAGGAAATTTTTCTTGCAGTGACAGATCGCTACAAGAAAGCCCAACGTCTGGTTTTCAGTCACTTTTAATCCTTAATTACTCATCATCAAAGGAGAAGCTATGGCTACTTCATTCAGTGGTTCTTTGGGTACAACCACTAATTACAGCAGCATCAGTGACCTAATTACACAATGGCCTACTGCCGCCCAAGATCAAGGCATCCAACTCTCTGGGATAGCTTTTGATGGCTTTGAAACGAACTACACTAACCCTACTGCCATCAGCAACCTCACGTTAGCAACGAACGAAACCCCTAAAAGCGGGTTGAGCTACGGCGGTTCCGGTGGTATTGGTGTCCTAGGCTCTTATAGTGGTTGGTTTACCGACGCCAATAAATTGCGGGCGGAAATCAACTATGACCCCAACACCAATCTATCTCAGGCGCTGAAGGTGAAATGGGCAGATAACAAAGACATCACTAGCGCCACGATCGGCCTGAGTGGATTACTTCCCAAATCAAGTTCTGCAGTGAACGATCAAGGCAATGAAGTTGGTTTGCTGAAACTCTTTAATAATGGGACGGAGGTATCGGCCAGCAATTTTACGATCACTCGCTCCAACGCTCCGACGAGCGGTCAAAAACCGATCGGTGTGTCTTCAGAGGGAGTGACTTTTATTGCCGATCGTGGGGATGGCGATTTCACATTCCAGATACAAGCAAATTCCACTAGCGTTGCTTTTGACGAATTACGGTTCTCCGCCAAAGCCTACGATAGCCTCACCGATCCCTCCTTCAAAAGCGATAGTTCCGACTACCTAGTGCGGAGTATTCAATATCAAGGCATTGATGTGACGCCGACGCCGACGCCGACGCCAACTCCGACGCCGACTCCGACATCTCCAAGTCTCTTCCAGTTCGCCCAACCAAATTACACGGTGGCTGAAGGCAGCCCGGCTACGATTAACGTTACTCGCACCGGTGGCACGGCGGCTGCAACCATTAGCTACCAGACTCTTGACGGTTCGGCAAGTTCAGCAGGCACTGCTGGAGATTACACTTCGGTGACGGGGGTGTTGAATTTTGCTGCGGGGCAAACAACCGCTAGTTTCACCGTGCCGACTTTGACTGATGCGATTTTGGAATCATCGCCGGAAACGGTTAATTTGGTGCTCTTCGGTGGCAATGTCAGTAATCCGTCA